>CAZJFY010000082.1:0-4806 GCA_964545225.1 uncultured bacterium
TTGCAAGCATTGAATCATAATAAGGAGGAATTTTGTAACCTTTATAAACAACCCCATCAATTCTTATTCCAATGCCTCCCGGGGAGTAATAAGCTGTTATCGTTCCCGGAGAAGGAACAAAGTCTTTTGAAGGATCTTCAGCATTAACTCTGAACTGAATTGAAAATCCATATATGTTGATGTTCTTCTGAGAAAAGGAGAGGTTCATACCGGCAGCGATTCTTATCTGTTCCTGTACAATGTCTATCCCGGTTATCTCCTCCGTAACAGTGTGCTCGACTTGAAGTCTTGGGTTCACTTCCATGAAGTAAAACTTTCCATGCTTGTCCATGAGGAATTCAAATGTTCCTGCACTAAAGTATCCTATTTCTTTTGCTGCTCTCGTGCATATTTCTCCAAGCTTTTCCCTTTGTCTTTTTGAGAGAACCGGAGAAGGTGCTATTTCTATGACCTTTTGGTGTCTTCTTTGAAGTGAACAGTCCCTTTCTCCTAAGTGGACAACGTTTCCATACTTATCGGCAATAACTTGAACCTCTATATGTCTTGGTTCTTCTATGAACTTTTCAATAAAAACTTCCCCTTTCCCAAAAGCTGCTTCTGCTTCCTGTACTGCTATTTTGAACTGGCTTTCAAGTTCGCTTTCACTTCTTACTACTCTTAGACCTCTACCTCCTCCTCCATGAGATGCTTTTATCATTATTGGATATCCTATTTTCTTTGCTAAGTCCTTTGCTTCATTAATGTTTTCAATGGGAGATTCGCTTCCTTCAGCGACCGGAACCCCCAGGCTTTTCATCAATTTCTTTGCTTCAATTTTACTGCCAAATATTTTAAGGTGTTCTTCTGAAGGTCCAATAAACTCTATTCCCTTTTCCCTGCAGTATTTTGCAAATTCTGCTCTTTCTGAGAGGAAGCCGTATCCTGGATGTATCGCTTCAGCCCCTACTCTTTTAGCAAGGTCAACAATTCTGTAGTGGTTTAAGTATGCCTTTACAGGGTCTCCGTGAATCAGGTAAGCCTCGTCAGCTTTCTTTACGTGGAGTGAATTAACATCAGCTTCTGAATATATTGCTACAGTTTTTATCCCAAGTTCTTTGCAGGCTCTGATTATTCTCGTTGCTACTTCGCTTCTATTTGCTATCAGGATTTTCTTAAACATTAAATCCTCCAAATGCTAAGGCCAGCCTCACTATGAGATTGGTGAAAATCCCCGCAATAGCATCGTCAACAGTTATTCCGAGACCTCCGGGAAGTCTCTCAAAAACCTTGATTGGATAGGGCTTCATTATATCAATTGCTCTGAAAATTACAAATGCTATGGTTACGTTTAAGAGGGATGGATGTATGCCTAAAAGGGCAATTTCCATTCCAAGTATTTCATCAATTACAACACAGTCAGGATCCTTATCTCCAAGCTGCTTTGATAGCCGTTCTGAAGATAGAACGCTCAGGGCAAATGTTATAGCAACAATGAGAATTTGAAGGAGAATTTTTTGAGGCCAGAGTAAGTATAGAAGAACTGCTGCAAGTAAGGAGCCCCATGTACCAGGCATTAAAGGTAATTTTCCTGAAAGGAAACCGGTAGCTATGAATTTCCAGAACATTGTATGCCCTCCTGCATAATTTTACCTTGTTAAGGTAGAGCAAATAATTTACAATACTTTTACATTTTTTTCAGATCGCAGGAGGATTTTAATGTTTAAAGGTGGTATGGGCAACGTTGGGAATCTCATGAAAATGGCAAAGCAGCTTCAGGCAGAAGCTTTAAAGTTAAAGAGAGAAGTTGAAGAAAAAGAGTTTACCTCATCAGCGGGTGGTGGAGCTGTAAAAGTTGTGGTTAAGGGAAGTGGAGAGGTTGTCGGGATAGAGATATCTCCTGAACTTATTGAATCTAAAGATGTTGAGATGATACAGGATCTCATTACTGTTGCAGTTAATCAGGCTTTAAAGCAGTCAAAAGAGGCTTTAGAGAAGGCCATGTCCGGAATTGCCGGGGGTCTTGATTTAGGAGGCTTGTTTTGATTTATCCTGAAGATTTTGAAGTAATTGTTGAGTTCCTTTCAAGAGTTTCCGGAATAAGCGAAAGGGCGGCTGAAAGGGCTGCTCTGCTTTTAAACAGGCTAAGCGAAGATGAAAGGTTGAAAGTGTTAAATGCCTTTAAGGGCCTTCATAGAGTTAAGTCCTGCAAAAAGTGTGGACTTCCAACTGAGGGGAGCATCTGTTCTGTATGTAGTGATAACAGTAGGGATAGGGGAACTGTCTGCGTTGTTGAACAGCCTCGTGATGCTCTTTCAATAGAAAAAATTGGGAAGTTTAAAGGTCTTTATCACGTTCTTGGTGGTGTGATATCTCCCCTTGAAGACATAGGTCCAGAAGATATTAACGTAGCTGGATTATTTGAAAGGATCAGAAAAGATGGGATTAAAAGGGTAATACTGGCTTTAAATCCTACTGTTGAGGGTGAGGCGACTTCAAAGTTCCTTCTTGATAGGTTATCTAAAGTGGGTGTTGAGGTTTTCAGGATTGCTTACGGGATTCCTTACGGGGGAACAATTGATATGTCCGATGAGTTAACACTTCAGAGGGCTTTTGAAGATATGAAACTTTTGGTTGGAGGAAGTAATGGTTGAGATCAGATGGCATGCGAGAGGTGGACAGGGTGCAGTGACAGCTTCCAAGATACTTGCGAGTGCTGCTATTGAAGAGGGAAAGTATGCTCAAAGTGCTCCTGATTATGGTGCTGAAAGATCGGGTGCTCCTCTGAGAGCTTTTAACAGAATTTCAGATACTCCTATAACCCTTCACTGCCTCGTTCTTAATCCCAATGTTGTTATTGTTGTTGATCCAACTCTTCTTGATGCTGTTGATTTTCTTGAGGGTACAGGTGAGGATGCTGTATTGATAATAAATACGGATAAAACGCCAGAGGAGATAAAGGAAAAGTATCCTTTAGGGAAGAGGAAGGTTTATACGGTTGATGCAACAAAGATTGCCATGGAGGAATTAAAAAGACCTTTAATGAACGTTCCAATGCTTGGAGCTCTTGTAAAAGCTCTTAAAGGGCTTGTAAGTCTTGAGTCTGTTGAGGAAGGTGTTAGAAAAGCTTTTGGTAAGAAGGTTTCTGAAGAAGTTCTTAATGCCAACATTAGGGCTTTGAGGAGAGCTTATGAGGAGGTTAGAGGATGAAAGGATGGAGAGAGTTGGAGATAGGAGCAGTAATAACCAATCCCGGTTCGAGCCAGGAGTATAAAACAGGAGAGTGGAGAAGCTGGAGACCTGTTTTTGAGAAGGATAAATGCGTTAACTGTATGCTCTGCTGGGTTTTCTGTCCGGATAGCTCAATTATAGTAAGTGATCAGAAAGTTGTTGGAGTTGATTATGACCACTGTAAAGGATGTGGTATATGCGCTCATGAGTGTCCAACTAATGCTCTTGAGATGAAACCTGAATATCTGTTCCGTGAGGAGGGTAAGTAATGGCTGTTAAACTTTTAACAGAAAGGAAATCTGTTCCCTACTCCGGGAACATGGCTGCAGCTGAAGCGATGAGACAAATAAATCCTGATGTTGTCGCTGCATATCCTATAACTCCTCAGACCGAGCTTATGCAGTTCTTTGCAGACTTTGTTGCGAATGGACTTGTTGATACTGAATATGTTCCTGTTGAAAGTGAACATAGTGCAATGTCATCAGTTGTTGGAGCTGCAGCTGCAGGTGCAAGAGCAATGACAGCAACTGCAGGTCCTGGCCTTGCTTACATGTGGGAGGTTCTTGGAATAGCCTCAGGTATGAGGTTACCAATAGTTATGACTGTTGTTAACAGGGCACTTTCCGCTCCCATTAACATTCATGGGGATCAGTCAGATATGATGGGAGCAAGGGATCAAGGTTGGATAATGCTGTTTTCAGAAGATGCTGAAGAGCAGTATGACAATGTTATACAGGCAGTTAGAATTGCTGAAGATGAGAGGGTTAGACTTCCAGTAATGGTTGGAATGGATGGGTTCATTATATCTCACTCTATAGAGAGAGTTGACCTTTTAGCTGATGAAGAAGTAAGAGAGTTTGTTGGAAAGCCAAAGGTTATGTATTCACTTCTTGATCTTGAAAATCCAGTAACTCATGGTCCAGTTGCAATGACGGATTCCTATATGGAGTTTAAAAGGCAGCAAAGGGAAGCAATGGAAAATGCCTATAGAGTTATTAAGGAAGTTGGGGAGGAATTTTCAAAGTTAAAGGGTAAAAAGTATGGACATATTGAAACTTATAAGATAGATGATGCGGAATTTATCCTCATTGCTATTGGTTCAGTTGCAGGAACTGTGAAGTACGCTATTGATTTGATGAGGAGCAGAGGAGAAAAAGTTGGACTTATAAAGGTAAGAACATTCAGGCCATTTCCTTATAAAGATATCTCTGATGCAATTGCCGGTTCAAACGTTCAGGTCATTGGAACCCTAAACAAGGCCGAAACTTTCGGAGGAGCAGGAGGTCCTCTTTTTGAGGAAATTGCAACCACGCTCTTCTTGAGCGGGAAACAGGTTCCACTTGTTGATTTCATTTACGGTCTTGGGGGAAGGGATTGTAATCTTGAGCATGTAGAAAGTGCTTTTAAGAAGCTCATGGAAAAGGCAAGTGGGAAGGACGTTCCACTTGTAAATTACCTCAATATTAAGGAATAGTGGAGGATTGAAATGTCTGAGGTTATAAACAAGCCAAAGATAATTACTAAAGAGAGCCCTGTTAAGGTTCCACCTTTAAGGCAGCTTTCAGATTTTCCTGAAAGCCTTGCTCCTGGACACAGGTT
>CAZJFY010000083.1:0-4792 GCA_964545225.1 uncultured bacterium
CTAATCCAAGTGGGTAGTTCTGTCTCAACTCCTCCTTGGTGATGAAAGGCAGTTTTTTAATATCTGCTAAGTTTGTAATATCATCGGGTTCAACCTTTCCAATCTTTTCCCAGTACTTCTGATTTTTTTCCTTTATTCTATGTATAGTTTCCTTCAGCCTCTTTAGCTGTAAACTTTCTATTATCTCTCTATCAAGTGTTTCAAGCCTTCTCTGAAACATGTTCCTCTCCAAAGCCTGTTTGAGTATTTTACACAATTTTATAAAATTGAAATTCTAAAGAGGCAATCAGGAGGGTAAGGGATGTTTAAGAATAACGATTTTCTTCCAAGGGAAGATGTAGAGCTTCTTCAGTTCAGGAGATTGAAGGATACGCTTGAAAGGGTTTACCATTTAGTTCCCTTTTACAGAAGGAAATTTGATGAAGCTGGAATAACGCCTTCAAGTATAAAAAGCATAGATGATTTGAAAGAACTTCCCTTTACAACCAAGCAGGATTTGAGGGATAACTATCCGTTTGGTCTTTTTGCTGTTCCAATGGATCAGGTTGTGAGGATCCATTCATCATCCGGGACGACAGGGAAACCCACAGTTGTTGGCTACACAAGGCATGACATGGATGTCTGGACTGAGGTTATGGTGAGAACGTATTTAATGGCTGATGTTAACGAAAAAGATGTAGTTCATAATGCTTATGGATATGGGCTCTTTACAGGAGGCTTAGGCTTTCATTATGGGGCTGAGGCGATAGGCGCTTCGGTTGTTCCAGCAAGTGGAGGATTTACCAAGAGACAGTTAATGTTAATGAGAGACTTTGAAGCCACTGTGCTTTGCTGTACCCCATCTTTTGCTCTTCACCTTGCAGAAGTTGCAAAGGAGGAAGGTTATGATTTGAAAAAGGATTTTAAGTTGAGGGCAGGTTTTTTTGGTGCAGAGCCAGCCTCTCCCGGCTTGAGAAGGGCTGTTGCAGAAGAGTGGGGGATACAGTACGTTGAAGCTTATGGTTTATCAGAAATAATCGGCCCGGGGGTCGCAGCAAGCTGCAAGTATGGCAGATTACACGTGTTTGAGGATCACTTTATACCTGAGGTGATAGATCCCGATACAGGAGAAGTACTTCCTGATGGTGAAGAGGGGGAACTTGTCATTACAACTATTACAAAGCAGGCGCTTCCAATGATCCGCTATAGGACTAAAGATATAACAGTAATTCATAGGGAACCGTGTGAGTGTGGAAGGACGATTGTCTGGATTGATAGCATTAAAGGAAGGGCTGATGATATGCTTATTGTTAATGGTGTTAACGTTTTCCCATCTCAAGTTGAACATGTGATAACGAGCGTTGAAGGAGTTACGCCAAACTACGTTATAGTAGTTGATAAAAAAGGAGTTCTTGACAAGCTTGAAATCTGGGTTGAAGTTGATGAATCCCTTCTAATTGATGGTATAGGTTCACTTGAAAAGCTGAAATCCAAGCTTGAGGAGGAACTTCTCAACAATCTCTTTATAAATGCAAAGGTTAAGCTTGTTGAGCCAAGAACCCTTGAGAGGAGTATGGGTAAGGCTAAGAGAATAGTTGATAGAAGAGAATTAGGTGTTTAGGAGGGGATAATGCGGGCAATGTATGCTGTTAAGCAAATTTCAGTTTTTCTCGAAAACAGAAGAGGAAGGCTTGTTGATGTTTCAAGAGTTCTCTATGAGGCAGATATAAATATAAGGGCTCTTTTCCTTGCTGATTCTTCTGAGTTTGGAATTTTGAGAATGGTTGTTGATAATCCTGAAAAAGCAAAGGCCGTTCTCCTGTCAGAGGGGTTTGCTGCAAATGAAGCGGATGTCCTTGCTGTAGAAGTTGAGGATAAACCGGGAGGTTTTTACAGTGTTGTGAAGGCTTTAACAGATAGTGAAATAGACATTGAGTATACATATGCTTATGCAGGTGCTTCAAATAAGGCGATTCTCTTCTTTAGAGTTAAGGATGATGAGTTTGATAGGGCCGTTGAGTCTTTGCTGAATTCCGGTCAAACTGTTCTTGAAGCCAGGATATTTTATAAATAAACCATCTGGAGGAGGGCAGACATGGATTTCTTGATGGCAATTACACCAATACTTGTTGTCCTGATTGGGATGCTTTTCCTGTCAAGGTCTGGAGTTTTCATGTCAGTTGTGGGATGGATAGTTGCTGCGATTGTTGCCTGTATTTACTTTAAGACGCCACCTGCAGTTGTTTTAGGTGCAAGTGTCTACGGCATTATAAAGGCGTTTGCAATTACCTTTGCCGTTGCTTTTACCATGTTGATGATCTTTATCATGAAGGAGTGCGGAGCTCTTGATGAGATTGTTAAAACCATTCTCTCCATTACGAAGGATAAGGTTCAGCAAACGTTGTTTATTGGGATGGGATTTGGTTCGCTTGCAACAGCTTTGGGAGTCGTAACGCCTGCACTTTTCCCTCCAGTTTTTGTTGCTTTAGGGTTTACTCCAATTGCTGCTGTTGCCATTTCCGTTCTCTGTTATGATCCTCTTACATCTTTTGCACTTTTATCTATTCCAATAACTCTTCCTGCACGTGTTGCCTGGGGTCCTTTTAACATCAAGCCTCCAGGAATTGAAAATGTTGATCAGTTTATATGTATTTTTACTCAGAGAATTACGGATTTCCTGCCGGTTGTTTCAGTTGGTTTTGCATTTATGATGCTCTACTTTGTTGGAAGGTGGGAAGCGATAAAGAAGCACTGGTTGGTTGCTTGCATTGCAGGACTTTCGCTTTCTCTAACAGCGCTTGTTCTCGCTTACACGAAAGTGGTTCCAGTTGAGGTAATTGGAATATTTTCAGGTCTTGTGACTATGTTGGTTATTTACTTTATTTACAGAAATAGAGGTGAGAGAGAAGGGAAAATAAAGATTGATACTGACTTTTTCAAAGCAGCCTCTCCATGGATACTTCTTTTCGTACTTTCCCTTGTAACGAACTACCCTCCAATTAAGAAGTTCCTGGCAACCATTCCAGGTTCACTTGAGGTAATACCCGTTGTTGGAGGGAAGAAAATTGATCTTAACGTGTTTGCTCATGTCTACTTCTGGATTCTTATAGCTATCATTGTGTCTTTACCGTTTTTAAGACCAAGTAAGGAACAGTTTAACAATGCTTTCAAAATCTGGATAAAAAGGGTTTGGGGTCCTTTTATTGCTTATTCCCTGTTCTTTGCAGTTGCTTTCATAATGGCATGGTCGGGAATGGAAATTGTGAATGGGAAACTCATGCCTGGAGCTAACTTTAAATCTCTTAATATGGATTTAATAATTGGAAGGACTTTTGCACAGATGTTTGGGAGTTTCTACCCTCTTGTTGCTCCTTTCCTTGGTCTTCTTGGAGCATTTGTTGGTGGAAGTGAAACAGCTTCAAACGTTCTATTTGCAAAAATTCAGTATGGAGCAGTAGCAGCAACTATAGGAGCTTCGGCATTCATGGCTTCGTACGGAGCGCATGCTGTAGGAGGTGGTATAGCAAGTGCTATTACACCTTCAAAAATAACAAATGCTGCTGCTCTTATAGGACTTAAAGGGGAAGATGAAGGAAGGTTAATGAAAACTTTAGTTATCCCTGTTGTTATCCTCACGCTTTTTGTGGGTTTAATGCTGCAAGTTATTGTTTCCATTTCAAAGTGAGGGCTAATCAGTCCTCACTTCCTTGGCAAATAGGTTTTTAAGAGATTAAATTAAATCTTAAAGGTTTACTGGAGATATAATGCCGAAGATTACAGCCAAGTACTGGGAATCCCTTGATGGGGGAAAAGTTAAGTGCAAGCTTTGTCCAAGGGAGTGCGTGATTCCTGAAGGGGGAAAAGGGTTCTGCCTTGTGAGGAAAAATGAGAAGGGAGAACTTATAACGGTAATTTACGATGAGATAACGGCGGCAAACTATGATCCTGTGGAGAAGAAGCCCCTTTATCATTTCTTTCCGGGTTCTACCATCTTTTCAATAGGGACGAACGGTTGTAATCTTGATTGTAAGTCCTGCCAGAACTGGGAAATATCAAGGAGAGAGACTTTAAGGGAGGTCTTCTCTTCCGATTCTGCCGTCAATTATGCAAAAAGGTATGGGTCAATAGGAATAGCTTATACTTATAACGAGCCGACAATATGGTTTGAATACGTTCTTGATACTGCTAAGAAGATAAAGGATGCAGGATTGGTTAATGTTATGGTAACAAACGGGAACATATCCCTTGATGCTTTAAAAGAACTGCTTCCTTTAATAGATGCGTTCAATGTAGACCTAAAGGGGATGACAAAGGATTACTATTTGAAGTTCTCCTCAATGCCAAATCCAAATGTTTGGGAAGTCTGTGAGGAAATTAAAAAAGCAGGGAAGCACCTTGAACTTACAAAGCTAATTGTTCCGGGGTTTGAGGAATTTAAACCCGAAACTTTTGAGAGATATGCAAGGTGGGTTGCTGAAAGCCTTGGTAAGGAAGTTCCACTTCACTTTTCAAGGTTTTTCCCGGCATACAAGCTTCTTGATACACCTCCAACTCCTGTTGAGGTGATAGATATGGCGTATGATGTTGCTAAGGAGTTTCTTTACTACGTTTACGTGGGGAATGTTGTTGAGCCGGAAAGGGAATCAACATACTGTCCAAAATGTGGACAGATGCTGGTAAAGAGGGTGGGGTATAACGTGGAGGTTATGTTTAAGGATGGCGTTTGTCCAAATTGTGGTAGAAAGGTTGATTTTGTTTACTAACTTTTTTGGGAGGGGATATGGAACTCTTTAGTCCTGCATTTGGCAATGGA
>CAZJFY010000084.1:0-4723 GCA_964545225.1 uncultured bacterium
AGGGACTATTTAACGGGGGAAATGGCATCGTGAGGGAGTTTAAATTCCTTACAGATGTTGAAGTAACGGTAATTTCAGAAAGGAGAAAAATACCCCCTTACGGCCTCTTTGGAGGAGAACCGGGGAAAGTAGGCGTAAACTTGATTGTAAAAAACGGGAAGAGAATCCCAAAACCTGCCAAGTTTACAGAGAAACTCTCTGCCGGAGACCTTCTAAGGATAGAAACCCCCGGAGGTGGAGGCTGGGGAAGTTAAAAGCTTACAATGACTTTATCGTCTTTGCCCGAAGGAAATAGAGAATGAAGTTTTTTAGCTAAAAATTTCTTAACTTCTCTCTTGAGTAAATCGTAAAAGGAAATATCCTTTTTATTCGCTACGCAAATAACTATCCTGAGTTCTATATTTGTTTCGTTAACAGTTTTCCCCAACAAAGCTAAAAGTAATAGACTTTCAAATAACTTAGCTCTGTACTCTTTAAACAAGTCTACTTTTAGTTTTTCTTCCATCTGCTTTTTGAGTAAAGCCTTACCATTCTGAGAGTTACAATTTACACTATCTTTCATTAGTTTAATTAAGTCCTCAAAAGTACTGAACTCATACATAACTATTTTATCGGATTGGAGCTCCAGAGCGTCAACAGACCTTAACTGACTCCAGACGTGCTTTCTAACTTCATCAAAATTTATAAGAGGAGTTTTCACTTTAAAAGAACGACAATCAAATTTATTAGAGCTGAATTTTCTAAGATCAATACTACTTACTTTCACTACCTTCCTCCAATCCTTCCTTCATAACGAGGAAAAAGTAATCTTCCGTAAGAGATTCAAGAATTTCCTCCATCACCTCCAGTTTGGGTTCTCTTTTTCCAACAGATCCTTCAGGTGTTCCTGTAAGGTAAAGGATTTCTGTATTCTCCTCTGAAAGTTCTTTCCTTCGCAGAAGATATTCAATGTACCTAATTATTTCCGGACTGTGAGTAGAAAAAACAACGTAAACCCCCTTTTCAGAAAGAAGCCTAAAGATGTCAACGAGCTTAAACCTTAGCGATGGATGAAGATGAACCTCAGGTTCCTCAATAATAAGTACGGTATTTTTCCTAAGAAAATCTCTCTCTATTAGGAGCTGTATTAAACCAAAAATCTTAATACCTGAAGCAACAAGATTCATATTAAACTTGTATCTTCCTTTCCGGAAAATGAACCCTTCTTTTGGATCATATTCAAAACGCCCGCCTATTATCTCCCTTATACCTTCATACACTTCTTCAAGCTCTATCACGTCAGCAATATCAACGTTTTTAACGTCCTTTACAACATCCCAGTATATATCAGGAATCCCATAATTCGCAGGCAAATTCGTTCTGTAGTAAGAAATTCCTTTCTCCAAGTCCAGAACTAAAGGAGTCGCAATAAAATTCGCACGATGAATAACTAAGTCAAGAATTATTTCTTCGTCAGAAAAATCCACCTTCCTCTTCTGAGACGCAGATATACCAATAAAACTTCTACCTTTTTTAGTATCAATCTCTATTATCGCTTTCCTTTCTTCTTTTTCTCCTAATTCTACAAGTTTATTAACCAAGTTTCCTACTTGTCTTTGCTGAAATATCCACCTTAATTTTTGCTCTAAATTTCTCGCAGATATTCCACCCGCTGTGAATCCACCAGAAACTAAACCTTTATCTCCAGACTTATGATAAGAGGAAAAAATTCCATACAAAGCCCTTAGAATGAAAGATTTCCCTGTCTCGTTTTTACCTGCAATAACTGTAAAAGGTTTTATCCATAACTCAGCTCTTTTAATGCTTCCAAAGTTACTGAAAAAAACCTTCATCTATTTCTACCCTACAATCCTTTTAGCAGTAATTCAAAGCTCAAGTTGAGTACCCTTACTTAAAGTTATTCTAACAGTAAGTTTTTTATACATCAAGAAATAATGTCCAAATTTCTTGGACATTGAAATAATGTCTTTCTTCCAAATATTGTTGTTGAAGCTCTCTACACTATGAATACAACAGATTCTTATCTACTTTCTGTGTCTTCCCTATCAAACTGGTAGAATTCATTGTAGTTATTCTCCCTCATTGCTATTTGATGTTATCTCCATTAGAGAAATGTTATCTCCGTTCTTCACTTCTTTAAAGTAAAGAACTACCTTTTCTTTTTGAAAAATTTCATTTATTTTAAAATCATCTACATCTTCTGCCTTGAACTCTTCATTATAAAATGGAAAAGTCTTAAACTCTGTTTTTCCATGCTTTACAACTTCCTGCAGGTATCCAGAAAGAGTAGGAAAATCAGCGGAATCAAATATCACTTCTTTTTCATATGTAAGGTCAAGGTCATCTTTTTGTTTCTCTTTTGGTAACTTATAACTTTCTGAAGCTATCAGCAAAACAACTCTGTAACCGGTAGAATTTTCAAACAGATGAAGAAGGGTTATAAATTTCATGTAGGTTGAAATTAGTTGAACAAGAGCTTCTCGGAAACTGCTTAATCTCAATGTCTTCTTTAACTCAACAAGATAAATCTGTTTATCCTGAGTGTCTATCAATAGAGCATCACAGATTTTAGTAAAAGCTTTGTGCTTAAAGATTTCTCCAACTTTTTCAAGATTCTTTATCTTTACTCTGCAAATCCTATCGGAATTGGGAGTAATCAGGTTCACGTAATACTTTGGATTACTTCTATCTTTAAGAGATACCACTCCAATGTTTGTTACTTCTGCTTGAAGATAATAAGTTATAACACTCATTTTTAAGACCTCTTTTCAGAGCTTTCGATATTGGACTCTTCAAGATTAAAAAGTTCATAATGGAGTTCTTCTGTCATGCTCGCAAGCGTTTTAAATGTATCTCGAAAACTTACCAAGGGAATGCCATACCTACCAATGTTGATTCTTTCCACTTTTACCCTGTGATTTTCGCATCTTTTAAAAAGGTATACTGCTATATCTTGCGGAGAAACGAGATATTCTTCCTTGATGTCGTATTTCTTCATCAAACTATTTGCAAGCTCCGGATTTAACTTTCGGATGTTCCACAGCTTAATCAGATTGTTTAGAGCTCCCACAAAATAATCACTATGAGTCGTCAGAAAAACTTTTCCTCCCATTTTTACAACAGAAGAAAGCAAATAAGCAACTTTAATCTGTAGAGAAGGATGAAGGTGTGCTTCTGGTTCTTCTATAAAAATCTTTTTTCCCTTGAATCCTCCAGTTTTTAGAATAAAGTAAAGTGGAGCAAGTTCCTTTACCGAAGAAGAGGCCGCTGATAGGGGAATTTCTCCTGAAGGAGTTGAGTAAATCAATTGTCCGGTCGCTCTATTGTAGCTAAAGTTTCCACCAGAAATATCAGTAAGAAGTTCTTCTATCTTTTTTCTTTCATCACTTTCAGGAAATTCATACCCTCCAAGAGGTAAAGGTAAAGTTTTAATGAATTCCCTTACCAATCCTGTTATCGGATATTTGAGAGTATCCTCGGCAAGAAGCTTTAACAAGGAAAATTGAATATCAAAGAAACTACCACGAGCTGGAGGGAGCAAATGATATCGGGGATAAAAATCACCAGTAGCCAAGTATCTATAAATGTATGGTATAGCTTCATACAAGATTTCTTCTTCAATAGTTTTACTATTTCCTGCATTAGGAATTTCAGTAACGGGAAGATATTCTTCTCCAGAAACTATAGGAGTTATACGAGCTTTTATTGTCTGCAGTCCCAAAGCTTCATTCTCAATACATATAATAAAATTCTCTGATGAATGATAATAGATATCCACGGGAGGAATTTCCTCTATTTCCAGCTCAACATCCAAACTGTCCATTGAAGTTGATATCAAATACTTAAAAAACTCCGGAAGGTTTTTGCGGAAATTTTCCTTTAGCAGAGTTATCATTGAACTTGCATCAACAGTAATTCTCCCGAAGGGAGGTATATGTTCCCTAACATCCTTCGGGTAAAAGGAAGGATATGTAGATTCTTCACGAGATAAGATTTTGATATCCTTGAGAATTTTCTCAATTTCTTCAGAATCAGGAGTTTTTAACATATTTAAACTGTAAAGGGCAAAAAGCGTATAGCTTTTGTTGGTATTGGACTCTCCAAAGAAGATAGTAAATGGTTTAACCTCTATTTCACTATCTTCAATTTGAGCAAGTCTTTTTATTTTGAGCTTAACCACGATTCCTCCTGAGCATTTATTTAGGGAATTATACACTCCTTGCCTTTTTGAGGCGGTTTTGGACGAGTTCGGCGACGGCGTAGTAGACTTCTTTGCGTTCTTCTTCGGTTAGACCAAGGGCATCAAAGACTATATCGTCAAGGGCTTTGCGGTCGGGGAGTGGGTTGGGTTCTTGTTCTCTTATTGGTTTATCCGGGTCAAAGCCAAGTTCAGCAAAGATGGGGCGAATGGGTTTATCAGAAAGTTTATCTTCATTATCATCAAAGAGAACATATAGGTCTTCAAGTTCGTAAGTTTGAATTTTTCCAAGGCCATCTCCGAAGTTTGAGCGTAAGATAATATTCTGAAATAGCCAACAAATAGAAGAATTCAGAAAGTTCGTTAAAAAAGAGTGCGTATAAATATCGTGAAAATTATCACTGCAATAAACCTTTCCAACGTATGTAGTCCCAACCTCATGTATAAGGTAATTAGGGAGTGTCCACCCGAGTGTGTAAAAATTTCAAACCTTAAACCTGAAGGAGGGTGGACACATGAAAAAGA
>CAZJFY010000085.1:0-4689 GCA_964545225.1 uncultured bacterium
GTGAAAGGGCAGGAAAACCACACAGAAGGAAATCAGTAAAATTATACCTATCTGCGTTCTAACTTCTGGAATGTTAACCCCCTTCATTCTGTTATTATAAAACTTTTAGCTAATTTCCCAGAACCTCAACAATAGCATCCCTGTAGACATTAACCATAAAGTCAATCTCATCAAAAGATATTGAAAGCGGCGGCATAATTACAAGAACCGGACCAAGTGGTCTTGTAAAAACTCCTTTCTCAATAATCCTCCTTGAAACCTTCCTCCCCACATCATCCTTCCAGGAGAAACCCTCCTTCGTTCTTTTATCCTTCACAAGTTCAACTCCAACCATGAATCCCTTTCCCCTAATATCACCAACATGCCTTAGTCCAGATAGCTCCTCACTCAGTTTACCGTGAAGGTAGAATATCTTGTCATCTAAAGTCTCTGGCCACTTCTTCTCCTTTAAAAGCCTTATGTTTGCAAGGGCAACTGAACATCCAAGCTGATTCCCCGTAAACGTATGTCCATGAAAGAACGTTTTCCCGCTGCCGTAATCTCCTCCCCAGAAGGCGCTGTAAATCTCATCTGTGGCAAGGGTAGCAGCAAGGGGAAGATAGCCACCAGTAATCCCTTTAGATACCGCCATTATATCTGGAACAACGTTTTCCCATTGACAGGCAAACATCTTTCCTGTTTTACCAAAACCTGTTGCAACTTCATCAAGTATTAAGAGAACTCCATACTTATCGCACAGTTTTCTAACGCCTCTTAAAAAACCTTCAGGATGAACAATTATCCCTGCAGCAGCCTGAACAACTGGCTCCATTACAACCGCTGCAATTTCTCCATGGTGCTTTTCAAGTATGGTTTCCATAACATCGAGAGACTTCTCAAGGCATTCTCTTTTTGAGCCTTCAAATCTATAAGGATGAGGAGATGGAACTTTAAAAGTCTCAAACATCAATTCTCTAAACATAGAATGGAAAAGGTCTATTCCACCTATACTAACCGAACCGATGGTATCACCATGGTAAGCTTCTTCAAGCTTTATAAATTTTGTTTTTCTTCTCTCCCCCTTTAACTGCCAGTACTGATACGCCATTTTAAGGGCAACCTCCATTGCCGTTGAACCATCGTCAGAAAAGAAAACATGGTTTAAACCTTCAGGTGTTATCTCTACAAGCTCCTTTGCGAGTAAAACAGCTGGAACATTTGAAAGCCCCAGTAAAGTTGAGTGAGCAATCTTGTTTACCTGATTACATATTGCTTCGTTCAACTCTTTAACATTATGTCCATGAACGTTACACCATATCGAACCAACAGCATCAAGGTATTTTCTCCCATCCACGTCATAAAGCCAGCAACCCTCACCTCTTTCAACTATAATAGGTTCAGACTTTACATACTCAGCCATCTGCGTAAATGGATGCCAGACGTATTTCTTATCCCAATCCTTTAAGGATTCACTCATCTAGACACCTCTTCAAGGTAATCCCTGAGAATAACTGCGGCTGCAACATCATCCATTTCCTCTTTTTCCTTTCCAATAGCCTTATAAACCTGCTTTGCCTCTTCAGTTGTCAAATACTCATCATGAAAAATTAAATTTACATCTAATCCCTTTTCCTTCAAGAACTTGTAAAGTTTATTACCAAACTTCCTTATCTTCTCTGACATTGCAGTTTCCTTGCCAGACTTTGAAAGCGGTATACCAATTACAACATTTTTTACGCTGTTCAACCTTATTATTTTCTCTATTTCTGAAAAAGTTGATACATTATCCTTCCTGTGAATAATAGTTAACGGCCTTACAGAAACTCCTAATGGATCTGATATAGCAACACCTACCCTCTTAAAGCCAACATCAAGGGCTATTATCCGTCCTGTTCCCGATTTCAAGAGTTTCCTCTTTCTGTTTAGTTACTTCAATGAATATCTCTACTCTTCTATTCCTTGCTTGCAATATAGGATTTTTCCAAGTATATAAAGGCCTTGTGTTCCCATAACCAACTGCCGAAAGCCTTGAAGGATCAACACCGCACTTTGTTAAAAACTTGACAACCTCAGTTGCTCTTCTTATTGATAAATCCCAATAATCCTTCACACCTGGAAACCGTTTAAGTGGAACTTCTGAACTTGTGTGACCTTCAACTTTTATCCTGAAATTTCCCTTTAATTGCTTTATTAACTCAGCAATCTGCTTAAGTGCTTCCTTTGCCTTTGGCGTAAGTTCAAAAGAACCCTTTTCAAAAATAACCTTATTGAACAACCTAATCATGACATACTCTTTAGTAACAACTATCTGATAGGCTGATATGGGTAGAATTCTCCTTATCCTTCTTTTCACCTTTAACGCAACATCTTCCGTGTAAGCTCTAACCGGCTTTACAACAGATACCTTTCTAAAAGTTTTAGCTCTCTCTCCCTGAAAGTAGGAGAGAAACTTCATGGCTTTTGAAACATCAAGGCTGCTCATGGAGTAAAGCAGGATAAAAAACGTTAATAGGAGAGACATCAAATCACTAAAGCTTGTTAACCAAGCTGGCGCTCCTTTACACTCTTCCTTCTTTTTCCTCGCCACATATACCTCTAATACTTGAGTTTAATAACCACTTCTATTCTCCTGTTTCTCCTTCTCCACTCTTCAGTTGTATTTGGAGCAATCGGCCTGAATTCCCCACAACCTTCAGCAGATAGATGCCTTGGATTGTATCCACATTGAATGAACATCCTTAAAACGTTAGTTGCCCTTGCCGCAGAAAGTTCCCAGTTTGAAGGGAATCTTCTGGAGCTTGTTGGAAGGTTATCAGTATGCCCTTCAATGGTTATGGGGAAATCAAACTCCTTTAACTTCCTGCAAAGTTCCATTATAAGAGGTATCGCTTCTCTATAAGGTTTGTCATCTCCAACAGGAAAAAGTTTATCTGTATTAATCCTAAGCCTTACAATTGCACCAAAAGATTTGACCTCTGAAGGCACACCTGCTCTTTCAAGCATCTGCCTTATCTCTGAAAGTTTTTTCTGAATACCTTTATGACTTGGAGGTTTAGGGAACATTTCAGGGAACTCAATATTTATCCTTCTTCCCTTTATCATTTTTTCCTCATAAATAATGTAATGCCCTCCAAAAGCTTCAATTATCCCTTTCAATGCTTGATAGAACTTCTCAAGAGATATGGTACTCATGGAATAGAGAAGAATAAAGAACGTGAGAAGGAGAGACATCAAATCGCCGAAGCTCGTTAACCAGGCAGGGGCACCTTTGCACTCCTCCTTTTTCTTTCTTGCCATTACTCCTCACTAACTTCAACACCAAGCAATCCTGCAAGCTTCTGTTTTAAAATATTTGGATTCAATCCTTTTTCAATTGCCTGAGCAGTTATCAAATACCCTTCTTTGTATAGCATAGAAAGGTCTTTATAGTACTTTAGCTTTTTAGAAACTGGAATGCACAATGTGTTAGAAAGAATTGCACCGTAAAGAGTTGTAATCATCGCAACCGCCATTCCTGGACCAAGTGCTGATGGATCGCTCAGGTTCTGAAGCATCTGGATAAGACCTATCAACGTTCCAATCATTCCAAAGGCAGGAAAGAGGTCAGCAAGTGTTTCCCAGACTGCAACCTCAGTTGAAAGCTTTTGCTCAATCTGAGCCATGGAGTTCTCAGCATTGCTCTCTATCTCCTCTATATCAAGACCATCAATGAGCATTCTCATTATGTTTCCAAGGAGATTATCCCTTGCAAAGAATTCATCAATATCAGACTCCAATGAAAGGATCCCTTCCTTTCTTGCCTTCTTTGCAGTTGTGACGAGGAAATCAATTGTTTCAAGGGGATCAGGAAGTCCTGGATTTAATGTCTTGAGTATTGCTTTAAATCCGCCTATAAACTCCCCAATTGGGAAACCAGCCATTCCTGCTGCTATTCCACCACCAACGGTAATAAGAAGCGAAGGAACGTTAATAAAGGCACCGGGACTCCCACCCAAAACAATTGAGATGATAATGAGTAGATAAGCCGCTCCGATACCTATTAACGTAGCTATATCCATAAGCTCACCCCTATCCCTTATTCAGCTTTTAGAAGATTTTTCCAGGGTTCATTATATTATTCGGATCCAGAGCTTTCTTGATAGCTTTCATCTTTTCCAAGGCACTTCCAGCCTCGAAAGGTAAAAACTCCTTCTTCATCCAGCCAACTCCATGCTCCCCGGATATGGAACCATCAAGTTTCAAAGTCAACATGAACACTTCCTTTACTGCTTCCTTCACTTTCTCTTCATCTTCAGGGTCATACATAAAGTTTACATGAATATTACCATCACCAGCATGACCAAAGTTAACCACCATTAATCCATAATTATCGGCTATATCATAAACTCCTTTAATCAGTTCAGGAATTTTGCTTCTCGGAACAACAACATCCTCATTAATCTTCTTTGGTTTTAATTGGACGATGGCTGGAGAAACAGAACGTCTTGCTCTCCAGATATTTTCCCTTTCAATATCATCAACGGCTATTCTTATCTCAATAGCATTGTTTAACTCACAAACCTTAATCGCTCTCCTTATCTCATCATCAACCACAGACTCATATCCATCAACTTCAATAACAAGCAACCCTTCAGCCTCAGTAGGTAACCCAATTTTCGCAAAGTTCTCAACCGCAATGATTGAGTTCCTATCCAGAAACTCCAAGGCAGT
>CAZJFY010000086.1:0-4642 GCA_964545225.1 uncultured bacterium
TACTTCCAGCCGATAGTTAACCTTAAAACCGGAAGAGTTTTCGGTTACGAAGTTCTGGCAAGGATATTCTATAAGGATGAGCTTATAAAAGGTGACTACGCAATAGCAGTAGCTGATGCATTTAACTTAACTCCTGAAGTGGACAAAATCATCTTTGAAAAAGCATCTCCTTACTTGAAGGATTGCATCTTATTCTTTAACCTGTCCATGAAGTTCTTCTTCAGGGAACTCAACAACATATGGCAGATGGTTAAAGAGAAGAACCTTAAATCGGATAACATAGTTCTTGAAATCACGGAATCACAAAAAGTTACAGATGAAGAAGCTGCCAAAAGTATATTCCAGATATTCAAGGATATGAAAGCAAAGGTAGCGATTGATGACTTTGGTTCTGGATACTCCTCCTACAGTTATCTGAAAACATACCCTGCGGATATCCTTAAGATTGATGGTTCCTTCATAAGAAGTGCAAAGGATGATATTAGGGACCTTGCAATCGTTAAATCAATAGTTCTTGCAGCACAACCATTTAACATAAAAACACTGGCAGAATTCATAGAGGACGAAGAGGATTACCGGCTTATGAAAGAGATAGGAGTATCATTTGGACAGGGATACTTCATAGGAAAACCACAACCTGAACCCTACAATATAAAGATAGATATTTAATGCTTGTGACTATAGTATAAAGCCAAAGCAAGCATTAATGTTCCTGCTGCAAGGTAAAGAAGCTCTAAAGATGTTTTATAAGAAACGTGAATCGCATACTTAAAAAAAGTAACGACAAGGACCATAAGCACAACTTTTGCAAGCTTTTCCTTTAAATCCTCAAGATTTGTTATGGCGAGGATTTTTGAGGATTTTTCATCCTCCATAGCTTGATCGATTCTGCTTATGAAAAGCTCATAAATCCCAAGGGAAAAGATAATCAAAACAGTTGCAATCAAATAGATATCAATAGCTCCAATAATCGTTGCCACCGTTTCCTTGTAAAGTTCTTTGGAAATTTCAAAAAACATTACTTTATGAATAACTTTCAATATATCCACCGTTCCTAAAAGAAAGAGAACTAACGAAGAAACCAGACCCATTATGACAGCAAAGAGAACCATCAATCGTGACTTCCAGAGAAAACCTTCAAAGAGCTTTTCCAAAGGTTAAAATCCCCCAAAGACGGCATGCTCAATGTAAAAGAGAATTATCGCAAGAGCAACGGTTATAGCAGCAACTGGTGTTCCATATTTCATAAACCTGAAGAAGTCTATCTTATAACCATTTCTATCAGCTATATCAGCTGTAACGATGTTGGCAGAAGCTCCTATAAGCGTGAGGTTCCCCCCCAGACATGCACCTAAAGAAAGAGACCACCAAAGGGGATCCATAACACTTCCCATTTGAGCTTCCATCCCTTTCAAAACGTAAGCCATAGACATTGTAAATGGAATGTTATCAACGAACCCGGAGATAATTGCAGAAACAAATCCAACAGCTAATATTCCCTCATGTATGTTATCCCCTATGAAGGATATTAACTTGTGAGCAGCCACTTCAAAAACCCCGTTTACTTCAAGTGCCCCAACAACCATGAATAAACCCATGAAGAAAATAAGCGTTGTCCACTCGACCCTCTCAAGTATCCAGGCAGGGGAAAGCTTGCTCAGGAAAGCCAACAAAGTTGCCATGAAAAGCGCAATAACTCCCGGTTCAAGTCCTATGTTGTGACCTATGATAAACAGGATAATTGTCGCAATAAAAACACCAACAGATTTCCTCATCAACCTCCTGTCGAGCAGGGATTCATCAACTTTACCAGAAAGGATATCCTCCATCTCCTCAGCAGTAGCTTCTGATGAAAGGAAACCTGCCTTTTTCATCATAAGGTGCATGACAATAAGACCTATGATGAAAGCAAGTATAGCGTAAGGGGCAACCTCAAAGAGAAAATCGTTGAACGTCTTTTCGGCAATACTTCCAATAATGATATTAGGAGGATCTCCAATAAGTGTAGCTGTTCCTCCTGTGTTTGATGCCAGCACAA
The DNA here is from genome assembly GCA_964545225.1 of uncultured bacterium. Taxonomy (GTDB): domain Bacteria; phylum Aquificota; class Aquificia; order Desulfurobacteriales; family Desulfurobacteriaceae; genus CAZJFY01. Next base: position 2,039 of record CAZJFY010000086.1, read on the forward strand.
TGGCAATGAGATAAGGTATGGGATTGAGCTTAAGTTTCTCAGAAATGTTTATCATAACAGGAGCCATAAAGAGAACCGTTGTAACGTTATCAAGAAAAGCGGAGAAAACAGCTGTAAGAAGCGAAAAAACCCATAGAACTTTGACAGGAGAACCTTTTGTGAGCTTTACAGCCTTTGCAGCAACTATGTTGAAGAAACCACTCTTACCCATAACAGTAACGATGTTCATCATTCCAAACAAGAGCAGGATTGTATTCTGGTCTATTGCTTCCCATGCTCTTTCTGGTGTTATAACTCCAACTATGAGAACCAAGGAAGCACCAACAAGTGCAGCAATTGTCCTGTGAAAGAACTTTTCAAGAAGTATCATTGCATAGGTTGCAAGGAAAAACAGGTCTGAAAGTTCCGCCAGTTCTGTTCTTGTCAGATGGACATTTAAAGCCCCTAAAAGTCCCCCAATTTCCACATGCTCCTTCATATCTCCTCCTTCCTCCTTATCAGATCTGAAGCTGCTTTTAAACTTCCTTTTGTGATTTCGCCAGATATCATTATAGCAATTTCCCTTTCTAACTCTTCACCATAAATTTCACCTACAGTTATTTTCCCACCTTCTCCCTTTTTAACCTTAAAAACTTTATCGCCCAAGGATGCAACCTTTGGAGAATGCGTAACAGCTATTACCTGAATATTTTTCGAAATTCCTTTCAATTTCTCAGCAACTTTAGATAAAACTCTTCCTGACATACCCGCGTCTATCTCATCAAAAACCATAACGCTTTTATCCTTTCCAGACTCTGAAAGTATAGCAAGCAAAAGCCTTGAGAGCTCTCCACCAGAAATTGAACTTGCAATAGGCTTTGGTTCCAGTGAAGGGTTACCTGTAAAGAGAAACTCCACCCTGTCCTTTCCATGTTTAGAAAACTTTTCCATTTGATGAACAACAACCTTAAAGATACAATTTTGAAGCTCAAGGTCTTTCAGGTTCTCCTTAATCTTCCTTTCCAATTTCGGTGCAAACTCCCTCCTTCTCTTGGAAAGACCTCTTGAAGCTTTTTCAAGCTCTGCCTTTACCTCTTCAAACTCCTTTTGCAGTTTCTCAACCTCAAAATCCATATTCTCAATCAGTTCAAGTTTTTCTCTTGCACTCTGAAGAAAATCCCTCACATCCTCAATTGTAGGGCCATACTTGCTCTTGATTTTCCTTATCTTAAACAGCCTGTCTTCAAGAGCATCTATACTGAAATCCTCATTTAAGGGTTTAAACTTCTCCTCAATGTACTTAACAACATCTTCAAGCCTGTAGTAAATATCATTTAGCTTTTCAACAAGATCATTATCTACTCCAAGGCCCTCAAGTTCCAGAATAACCTTTCCAATCCTCTCAAGAGCACCCCCATCACCATAAAGCTCAGATATTGAAAGTTCTCTAAATGACTTTATCCTTTCCGATTTGGAAATAATATCTATCAACCTTAAAAGCTCTTCCTCTTCTCCCTCCTTTGGATTCACGCTTTCAATCTCTTTAATCTGAAAACTCAAAATATCAACTAATCTCTCCCTTTCTGCCATGTCTTTCTTCAAGCTATTTAGCCTTGAAGAAATGTCTTTGTACCTTGAATAAACATCAGAGTACCTTTTAATAAGGGAATCGTTGTTTGCAAACCTATCCAAAATTTCCATCTGCTTGAGGGGTTTGAAAACGGAAAGAGAGCTGTGCTGGGACTGGTATGAAATGAAAGACAGCTTTTCAACAACCGCTGTCTGAGGAACCCTTATACCATTTAGAAAAAACTTAGACCTTCCCTCCTTTATCTCTCTTCTTACAAAAATCTCTTCACCTTCTAAAGAGAAAACGGCCTCAACAACAGTGTTTCCACTTAGAGCTTCAAACCTTTTCCCTCTTAGGAATTCTATCGCTCCAAGAAGGAGGGATTTCCCAGCTCCTGTTTCACCAACTATAACGTTAAGCCCTGGAGAAAAGGTTATATCAACATCTTCAATGCCAAGAAAATTTTTAATGGAAAGTTCTTCAAGCATTCAATAACCTCTCCATTGCTTTAAGAACCTCCACCCTCCCCTCCCTCGTAACAGATGAAAAAGGGATAATTTCAACCTCTCCAAACTTTTCCTTTATTCTTTTTTCAAGATTTGCTCTCTCTTTCATCTTAAGCTTATCAACCTTAGTTGCCACAACAACAAAAGGAATTCCATAGAACTCAAGCCAGTTCTTCATTGTCAAATCCTTTTCTGTTGGTCCAACTCTGCTGTCAACCAAGAGGAAAATCCCTTTAAGCTTATCCCTACTCTTCAGATACCTTTCAATCAACTTTCTCCAGCGTTCAAGCTCTCTTCTGGGAACTTTAGCAAAACCATACCCTGGAAGGTCAACTATAAAGAACTTATCGTTAACAAGGTAGAAATTTATTGACCTTGTCTTCCCCGGCTCTGAACTAACCTTCGCAATTTTATAGTTCTTGGCAATAACGTTTAAAAGAGTTGATTTACCGACATTTGACCTTCCAACAAAGGCAACTTCGTTGTAAGGGGTGTTAGGTATATCTTCAGGTTTAAAAACCGATTTATAAAGAGCTATCTTTTTAATTT
>CAZJFY010000087.1:0-4619 GCA_964545225.1 uncultured bacterium
TTTGTAAGGTTGATAGATGTTGAATCTTCTGGATGTATATTTAGGGATGATTTCTTTTACAGGAAAGTTAGGTTAACTCTTTCTCCTAAGCCTCCTTCCATGGGCGTTGAGTTTCCAGGCAGCAACGTTCTTAAGTTTCTATCCCTTGATAAACCTATATTTTTAAAGTTTCCAATACTTGATGAAGAGGATTTTGAGTTCATAAAGGATTTCCTTTATGAGAATAAGCAGTTGATAAGGGAAGAGATTGTTCTCCAACCCATATCAAATCCTGCTGAGGATTACAGGGAAACTGTTAAACGCGTTATTGAGCTTGTAATTTCAGATAAGAAGTTCATGAACGATTTTGATGTAAGGATTTTGCCTCAGGTACATAAGTTGATAGGGATTAAGTGATGCTGTTCTTTTATAATCTGGTTTACTTCCTTTTTATGCCAATTATCTACCCTTTCGTGCTTGTAAAGTCAATCAAGAGAGGTGGATTCTCTTTAGGGAAAAGGATTTTCTTTAGAGTTCCTGAAAGCACAAAACCTGTTTGGATTCACTGTGCAAGTATTGGAGAGGTAAATTCTTTAAAACCTCTTGTTAAGAAGTTGGAAGAGAAAGGGAAAGAGGTTTTTATAACAACTCTTACAGATTATGGAGCTGAGAGGGCAAGATCTATTTTTCCGTCGGCTAAGGTTTCAGTTCTACCTCTGGATATTATTCCTGTCATTAAAAGGTTTGTTAAGAAGGTGAATCCAGAGGTTGTTCTCATTTATGAGACGGAAATCTGGCCTTCGCTTTTGTACGTTTTGAGGAAAATGGATATACCGATTTTCATTGTTAGCGGGAAAATATCGGAGAGGAGCTTTAAGAGTTACAAAATTCTTGGAAAGCTGTTTGGTTATGTTCTTGAAGGAGTTTCCTTTCTCTCAAAATCGGAACTTGATGCTGAAAGGGCAAAGAGAATTGGATTTTCAGATGTAAGAGTTGTTGGAGACCTTAAGTTTGAAGTTGATATTCCAGAGAAGGTGGCTGTTCTTGAAATTGAAGGAGAAAGGCCTGTGGTCTTGTGGGGAAGCACTCACGAGGGAGAGGAGAAACTTGCCGAAGAGGTTCATTTAAGGTTGATGGATAAGTTTCCAAATCTTTTAACCGTTGTTGCACCAAGGCACATTGGACGTGCAAGGGATTTAAAATTTAAAATTCCATATATGATGAGAACAGAAAGCAGAAAAGTTGATGAGAAAACCCAGATTTACGTTGTTGATACTATTGGAGAGCTTTCCTCTCTCTATAGTTACTGCGATGTTGCTGTTATTGGGGGAAGCTTTTTCCCAGGAGTTGGTGGGCACAATCCCATTGAGGCAGTTGTTTGGAAAAAGCCGGTTGTTATTGGTAATTACCATGGCGATTTTAAACATGTAGTTGATGAGTTAGATGAAGGGATAGTAGTTGCAGATAGGAACAGCGTTGCTTTGGAGATTGAAAAGCTTTTACAATCAAGGGAATTGAGAGAAGAAGTCTCGGCAAGAGCATATATTAAGCTGAAGGAAAACAGAGGAGTTGTTGAGAGAATTCTTAAAGAGGTGCTGATTTGAATTATGAGGAAGTGAGGAGAAAGGTTTCAGGAAAAGAGGGCTTATTTTCTCTTCTTTTTCCGGCTTTTTGGATTGCCTCAATGATTTTTTGTGCAGTCTCTTTTATAAGAGGAAAGCTTTACGAGATGAGCGTTCTCAAGAGGCATGAATTCAAGTTACCTGTTATCTCTGTTGGGAATCTTGTTGTTGGAGGGGCTGGAAAAACATCAATAAGTGAATCCATTTACGAAGAGCTAAAGAGTACCGGTTTTTCTCCATGTATTGTGATGAGAGGTTATAAAGGTAGGGAAAGGGGTCCTGTTTTTGCAGAAAAAGACCCTGAAAGGTTTGGAGATGAAGCTTCACTCTATGCGCAAAAGGGTATTAAAGTTGTAGTTAGCAGGGACAGGGTAAAAGGTATAGATTTTGCTTTTTCAAATGGAGCAAATATCTGCATTCTTGATGACGGCTTTCAACACTTGAGGGTAAAACCTCTTGTTAACATTTTGCTTGTAGATTTGTTTAATCCCTTTGGTCATGGAGAATGCATTCCACTTGGGACTTTAAGAGAACCTCTTTCCTCTCTTGAAAGGGCTGATTGTTTTGTTTTAACAAGGGCTAACCTTGTAAGCAGTGAAAGGGTTAAATCTGTTGAGGCTTATTTGAGAAGTTTTAATAAGCCGATATTCCATGCAAGACAGGAGTTTAAGTATTGGGTAAATCAAGACTATAAAAGGGTGGAACAGCCTGCTGGAAGAGTTACTCTATTTTGTGGAATTGGCAATCCTGATCAGTTTATAGAGATGCTGTTAAACCTTGGTTTGGTAATTGAAAATGTCTTTATATTTAACGATCACCATGAATACAGTGAAAGGGACATCGAAAAGCTTTCAAAATTTGAAAACCTTGTAACTACAGAAAAGGATATGATAAAGCTAAAGAACTTTGATTTGGAAGTGAAAGTTCCGCTTCTCAGGTTTGAAGTTTACGGGTTAAAGGAATTTGTCATTAACAGGATCAAAAATGTTGAAAGGCAAAAGGAGCTGAGTGTTGAAGGGTCTTTCCTACCGGGTGGAATATCTTCTTTTAAAGCTTTTGAGCAACGTGCTGACACCTTTAAGCAGGGATAAGCTTTTCCGGTTTTCTGAAGTTCTCGGTAAGCTGGTTTACAGATTTCCAAGAGTGAAGAACGTTTCCGAGGAAAATCTTGAGTTCTGTAATTTTAGTAAAGCATTTGGTAGAGAAGCCGTTGTTAATTTATTGAAGTGCTTTCTTGACTTCATGAAGTCAAGGGATTACTCAGAAGACTACTTGAAGTCGCTTTTTTCTGTAAAAGAAGGCAAATTAAAAAGGGTTCTTTCAATGGATGGGGCAATACTTCTTACTGCTCACATTGGTAATTGGGAGCTTTTGGGGGCTTTTTTCTCAGTCATTAGTGGAGGTAGGCTGTCAGTTGTTGCGAAACCGATGAAAAATCCAAGAGTGAACGAGTTTATAAATGGTTTAAGGGAATTCTGGAGAATGAAGGTAATACCAACCGGGAAGGTTTTGGAGGTGGTGAAAGATTTGAAAAGGGGAAGATTTGTTGCCATTCTCCTTGACCAGAGACCAAAAGTTAAGGAGGGGGTTTTAACAGATTTTCTTGGAAGGAAGACGTACACCAATAAAGGAGCAGCCCTTTTAAGTTTAAAGACAGGGAAGCCTGTTATTCCGGCTTTCTGTTACCTTAGTGGAAGTAAGTATGAAGTTGAAATTTTTGATCCCATATATCCTGATGGTAAAAGCGTTGAAGAGCTTACGCAAATCTATACAAGTTTTATAGAACGTGCTGTTATGAAACATCCAGAGCAGTGGTTCTGGGTTCACAGAAGGTGGAAGAACTCCCCTGAATTTAAAAGATGGAAGTCTAAATGAAAAAGTTTATAGTCGTTTTGTCCGGACCAACTGCAACAGGAAAAACGGACTTTTCAATAAAGCTTGCGAAAGAGATTAACGGGGAGATAATAAGTGCTGATTCCATGCAGGTTTATAGGGGGCTTGACATAGGAACAGACAAGATTTCCCCTGAAAGGATGGAGGGAATAAAGCACTACCTTCTTGATATAAGGGAGCCTTATGAGTATTTTTCTGTTGCAGATTTTGTAAGAGAGGCAGACAAGGCTATCAAATTGATATGGAAGAAAGGGAAAATCCCGATAGTGGTGGGAGGGACTGGATTTTACATTCACTCTCTCCTTTACGGTCTCCCGGAACTTCCTGGAAGGTCAAGTAAGGTAAGGAAAGAACTAAGCTCCATACCTACGGATGAGCTTTACGAAATGCTAAAGAGCGTGGATTCTGAATATGCATCAAAAATCAGCAAAAATGACAGGAAGAGGATTATTAGAGCTCTTGAAGTTTATAAGTTAACAGGGAAACCGATATCTTCTTTTAAGCAGGTTGGGAAACCAAGATACAAATTCCTTGGGTACTTTCTTTATAGAAACAGGGATGAACTTTATAGGAGAATTGAGGATAGAGTTAACTCGCAGATTGAAAGGGGGCTAATAGATGAGGCAAGGAAGCTCCTGAAGTACGGGAAGGATATTACAGCATTTCAGGCTCTTGGATATAAGGAGATGCTTGAATATATTGAAGGTAGAAAGAGTCTTGAGGAAGCAGTGAGATTATTGAAGAGAAGAACAAAGGAATTTGCAAAAAGGCAATTTACATGGTTTAGAAAGGAACCAAATTTTAAATGGATAAACCTTTCCGAAGTTGGTGAGGAAGGGGCTTTAGAAATTATAAAGGAAGATGTAGAAAAGTTTAAAGGGGAGGAATGATGAAGTTACAGGATGCTTTTCTTAACAAGCTTAGAAAGGAGAAAATTCCGGTAAGCATTTTTCTTGTTAAAGGGACAAGGTTGCAGGGCGTGATAACGTTTTTCGATCAGTTTACGCTTCTCCTCGAGGAAGGGGATAATCAGCAGCTTGTCTATAAGCATTCAATTTCAACAATCGTTCCTTCAAGACCTGTAAAGAATCTGTTTGAGGATTGATTGGAAGTTTGTTAAAATTT
>CAZJFY010000088.1:0-4580 GCA_964545225.1 uncultured bacterium
GGGTAAAACGGTTTTAAAGATAGGTTTGGAGCATTTGAGGCCCTGGTCATTTTCGAAAGTTCAAAAGGCCAAGAGGTGCCAGTATGATTTTTACTGGACTTACGTTGAACCACAGGAGCCTGCTGAGCGTGCAGAGTTTTTCCTGATCGGGAACGGTGTTCACTTCATCCTTGAAAATGCCCTTGAAACAGTTTTTAAAAGGAAAAGGCCTTTAAACTACGACCTTCTTCATTACTTCCTTGATAAGTTTAAGGTTAAGGAACCAGAAGTTAAGGAAGAGAACATAAAACCCTTTTTCCCAAACATCTTGAAGTATGCAAACGCACAGCTGAGGAGAATCGGAAAGCTTCACTTTTTCCACTCTGAGCTTTCCCTATCCATGAACAGGGAGATGAAACCATTAGATGATTTTCAATCAAGCGATGCTTTTTTAAGGGGAAAGCTTGACTTTGTTTTTGCTGTTGACAGCACCCTTTACATAGTTGACCATAAAACTAATAGGAGCAGGGAGTTCTCCAACAGGATAAAGACTCAACTAAGGTGGTATGCTCTGCTTGCTCACTCCTCCTTCCCTGAATTTAACAGGTTTGCTTTAGAGGTTCATAACGTAAGGTACGGCACGGTTAACCGTTTTATCTTTACAAGGACAGACATAGCAGATTTCAGGTTAAGGTTAGTTTCGCTCATAGATATGCTTGAGGAAGAACTTGAGGGAAAATCATTTGATGAAATTTCTCCCTCACCGCATAGCACGGTTTGCAGATGGTGTGATTTCAGGCATATATGTCCTCACGTGGTAATTTGATATATTAAGCTTTTGGAGGGGTAATGGTTGATAAGTTAAAGGTAATACTTTTCCTGCTTGTTCCAATAGTTGTTGGTTTATACGTGAGGTTTGATGACCTTAACGTTTGGAATAAGCATAAGGAAGCGTTTTACCTTAAGGATAGGCCTCTTTTTACAAGCTACGATGCTTTTTACTATGCAAGGTGGGCAAAGGAGTATAGAGAGGGGAAGTATAAGGCAGGGGAAACAGATCCATTAAGGTTCGTTCCTGATAACTACTTGAAAGGAGAGCCAACATATCCCGACCCGATACCGATGGAAAGCTGGCTTGGGGCAAAGCTCTCATCAGCGATGAATACAAACGTTGAAAACATTGCGCTGTGGTTTACTCCGATTCTTTCAGTTTTCTTCGTCGTTCCTCTATTCCTTTTCCTTTACAGGTTATCGCTTCCAATTTCTGGCTTTTTCGGTTCCCTGGTGGGAGTTACGTCGATTATTTACATTATAAGGACTTCTGTTGCAAGGTTCGATACAGATTCCCTTAACCTCTTTTTCCCCTTTGCAATTGCATACTGCTTTCTTGAGTATTTAAGGTCAAGGGGGAATTTAAGGTACATCTGGATTGTTGGGGCAGGCGTGCTGTGCCAGCTCTACAACTGGTGGTATTCCCATCCCGGTCTTGTGCTTGTGAGCTTGCTGACATTTTTTGGGGCTCTGTTCGTTGAAGATGGATTTTCACTTAAGAAGGAGAGGTTAAGGGATATCTTGATTCTTTTGATTGCTGTAAATCCTTTAATAGTCTACAGAGGGATTTACAACTTTCTTGGTCTTGTGGGTACATATCTAATTGCTTTCTTCAAGCCCGCTGTTAAGGGGGGATTCCCAAACGTTTTTATGTCAATAAGTGAAGCCAAGCACTTTGATGTCAAACAGGTAGCGGTTCTTGCATGTGGAGACACATTTCTGTTTTTCCTGGGCATTGCTGGTTTCATCTTCCTTTCAGTTTACAGGTGGAGGAGAGTTATTCTGATAGTTCCCATCTTCCTGATAGGGTTGATGGCTTTGAAAGGGGGGAACAGGTTTGCAATGTACCTTGCCCCCTTTGTTGGAATTGGCGTTGGTTACCTCATTGACGTTTTGGTGGACTATATTTCAGGGAGCTACAATCTAAAGAAAAAATTTGTTTCCCTTACTCACGTTTCCCTCATAGTTCTCCTCCTTGGCGTTAATGTTCTTTCAACGAGGCAGAGCTATGCCCTTGTTGCAAGGCCCAAGATAACTCCAGGTCTTGAAACAGATTTCCTGAAGCTTTCAAGCTTGACACCGGAGGATAGCTGGATATGGACCTGGTGGGATTATGGGACTGCGATTCAGTATCTGAGCAGCAGGGCAGTTTTTCACGATGGGCAAAGTCAAACAACACCGAAGACTTACTTTGTTGCGACAACTTTCTCCGCTTCAGACCCAAGGCAGGCTTACAACACGATTCTTGGAATATCAAGCATTGGACTTGAAGGCATTTCAAAACTTGAGAAGAAAGGGTTTAAGGGAGAAGTTTTGAGGGATAAGCTTTTTAAAGGGGAGTTTTCAAAGCCTTTAAAGCACCCCGTTTACTGGGTATTTACTGGAGATGAAATCGGGAAGTTCGGGTGGATAAACTACTTTGGCACGTGGGATTTTAACCTTAAAAGGGGGATAAACTCACCTATTTATCAGCTTAGTGGATGCAACATGTTTATTGAAAAGGGAAAGAGGATGTTGAAATGCAGGGAAGTGGTTGTTGATTTAACCGGAGGGAAAATCTATCAGGGAAGCAGGCAGGTTCCTTTGAGGGCATTGATTGTTAAAGCGGGAACTAATTTGAAAAGGGAGGACTACAATCCTGCAGGATTGTACGTTGAGATTGTTAAAGGTAAAAAGGGAAGCTACGTTTTCCTTCTGGCTCACCAGCCTTTTAGGTCAATGTTTAACCAGATGTACATTTTGAGGAATTATGATGAAAATTACTTTGAGCTTGTTTATGATAATTTCCCTACAATGGTTCTATACAGGGTAAAATCCTTGAGGAGGTGAGGTTATGAGGTGGCTTTTAATCCTTCTTTCGTTTCTTTTTCCAGTTTTTAGTTCTATCGGAGAGGAGGTTGAAACGAAGGTACAGACAGGAGGTCCCACTGTTCAACAGGTTATAACTTACAAGGGTCCCAAGGCAAGGATTGCCGTTGCAAGCTTTAGGTGTAAAGCTGCAAAGTGTACCGGTGAGATAGGGGAGGGCTTGGCGGACATGATTGCTACAGCCCTGTTCCAGACGGGGAAATTCATAGTGCTTGAGAGGGGAGAAGGTCTTGAGGAGATAAAGAAGGAGCTTCAGCTTGCAGGTTCTGAATACGTTAACCGGCAGCAGGCTCCCAAAAAGGGTTTAATGGAAGGAGCTGATATCCTTGTCATTGGAGCAATAACTGCTTTTGAACCAAAAGCTTCGGGAGTTGGAGGAGGAGGGATTGTAGTCCCTCTAAAAGTTCCGGTTCTTGGAGGAGTGAAGTTTGGGAAAAAGGAAGCTTACATTGCAGCGGATATCAGGCTTGTTGACGTTAGAACTGGAAGGGTTATAAATGCTACGAAGGTTGAAGGGAAGGCGAGCAGCTGGAATGTAGGTGGTCTTGGTGGAGGGATTGTTGGAAGCGTTGCTCTTGGAGGAGGTTTGAGCGTTTACAAGAATACCCCCATGGAAAAAGCCGTGAGGGTTATGCTTGACAATGCTATAAAAGCAATATCCCAGATGGTTCCTGAGAGCTACTATAGGTACGGTTCTGAAAGTCCTCAAGCCTCTTCAGGAATAACTGGAGGTTCAAGTCAGATTGTTGGTGGTTCGGACCAGATTGTTGGGGGGAGTGAATCCTTTAGAGCTGGGAGAAAGATTCTCTTTAAGGAGGATTTCTCAAGCTACAGCATAGGGGATATTCCGAAGAGCCTTTCAATTAAAAAGGGTCAGGTTGAGATAGCAGGTTTTAAGGGGAAGAAGTGGATAAGGGCTTTAAGTGGAGAAGTTATTCTTCAGAAGAACCTGAAACTCCCTGCCGAATTTGCAATTGAATGGGATGTTTACCTTACCGGGAGAGATGGGTTTATCTGTCCTTATCAGAAGTTTATCCTTGGGAAAGAGGGAAGCTCAGATGTTCTCTTCTTTAATGATTGTTCTGGATATGCGAAGTGGAAGGGGGAAAGGATAACATCGAAGAAGCTTGATGTTAGATCGATTCATCACTTTGCAATACAGCAGAAAAACGGTAAGATAAAGATCTTTGCCGATGGAAAGAGAATTTATTCAGAACCACTTGGTGGGGGGATTGTTGGAAGCATACCAAACAGGGAAGGATTTACCATTATCCTTGGTTCAACAAACCCTTCAAAGCATTTAGAGGCTCTGATAACCAATATAAAGGTTACACAGTATTAAGGGTAGGGGTATTCCCCCTACCTTTCTATTACATTGAAGTTATCAATTGTTCCGCTCTTTAAAATCTGTGGATGTTCCCATCGGTTCAGCTTTAAGATGATGAAGAGGATGTTTTCTGATGCAGATGGAAAACGCTTCCCGGGAGATATCCTGCACCTCTTTGCTTTCTTTCTAAGCTTGCATTTTCCAGAGTAAACTTTCCCTTTTGAAGTGACGAAAATTACCTCTTTATTCTTGAAGTTCCTGACCTCAACAAAAGGCTTGAAGTAGGTTTCATGTTCCCTGTTAACTCTTAGCCATCCTGTTTGAGAGAATGAGGAGGCTGGAAATAACAGCAGTA
>CAZJFY010000089.1:0-4569 GCA_964545225.1 uncultured bacterium
TTTCTTCAAGCCAATAAAAGAGAAAGTTGACGTTCACAAAGTTACACCTCCCGACACTTATGCACCAATAGCTCCAAAAGAAGGCAAAGTATCAACATCTGGAATAGCTCTTGCATCTGCAACCCTGGGAGCCTTAGCGGGTGGTGCAGCAGTAGCAGCAAGCAAACTACCCGATAAGGAAGGAGGTGAGGGCAATGAAACCAGTGAATAAAAGCAGGAGAAATTTCATAAAAAGCGCAGCCCTGGCAACAGCCACAGCCACAATAGGTGCAACTACAAATTCAAATGCAAGAGAAAAAGTCGAACCAAAAGATACCTGGTACGGGATGCTCTATGACTCAACAAGGTGCGTTGGATGTAAAGCTTGCATGTCTGCATGCAAAGAAGCAAATGGACTACCACCTGAACTTGATAAAGACAAAATACACGATGCACCCCTTGATCTTTCAGTATATACAAGAAACATAATCAAGCTTTACAAGGAAGGTGATAAGCATGCCTACATAAAGAGACAGTGCATGCACTGTGTCGATCCTTCTTGTGTCTCAGTTTGTCCCGTAGGAGCTATGAAAAAGGATCCTGAAACGGGAGTTGTTTACGTTGATGATTCATGCCTTGGTTGTAGGTACTGTCAGATGGCATGTCCTTTCGACATTCCAAAGTTCGAGTGGAATGCTGCTATTCCAAAGAGAATTTCAAAGTGCGACATGTGCTGGTACACAAACCTGAAAGAAGGGAAACAACCAGCTTGCTGTGAAGTGTGTCCAAACGAAGCAATCATATTTGGCAAGAGAAACGAACTTCTTGAAGAGGCAAAGAACAGAATTAAAGAAAATCCAAAAAGGTATGTTCCAAGAGTTTACGGAGAAAGCGAAGTTGGCGGAACAGGTGTCCTCTACCTTGCAGGAATTGACTTTGAAAAGCTTGGGTTACCAAAACTTCCCATGATAGCTCCTCCTCAAGTTTCTGAAGGCGTACAGCATACAGTCTACAAGGGATTCATAGCACCTGTAGCCCTCTTTGGAACTGTTCTTGCTCTTAATGTCAGGAACAGGAAAAAGAGGGAAAAGGAGGGAAAAGATGAGTAAAGATTACGAAGTTGTAAATAGAAAACTATTCACTAAACCATTTATGTTCTTTCTCCTGCTATTCCTTATAGGAATGTACTTTACAGCAGTTAGATTTTTCAAGGGTATCGGTGCAGTTAGTGCAATGTCTGACGGATATCCATGGGGAGTATGGATAACCTATGACGTTGTTACAGGCATGGCTCTTGCCTGTGGTGGCTATTCCCTTGCGATACTCGTCTATGCACTGAACAACTGGAAGTACCACCCACTCGTTAGAAGTGGACTATTAACTGGAGCTTTTGGATACACACTTGGAGGTCTTGCGGTAATAGTTGACCTTGGAAGGTACTGGAATGTATGGGAATTTTTCGTTCCCTGGAAGCACTGGAATGTAAACTCCGTTCTCTTAGAAGTTGCTGTGTGTGTCATGACATACACAACTGTTCTCTGGATAGAGCTTCTTCCTGCAATAGTTGAAAAGTTCAACATGAACCCTGAAACGAAACAAAAAGTTCAGAACTTCCTTGATAAACTCCTGCTTTACTTCATAATACCCCTTGGAATTACCCTGCCAACAATGCATCAGTCATCACTTGGATCACTCCATCTGATTTCAACTGTGAAGCTTTCACCTCTATGGCATACAATACTTCTTCCTCTCCTGTTCCTCATATCATGTATAGCAATGGGATATGCAATTGTTGTTGCTGAATCTCTCCTGTCATCACTCTTTTTCGGAAGACCCTACGAAACCCACCTGCTCAAGGGACTCGCAAAGATTATTGCATGGCTTGGAATTATCTGGATAGCTGTAAGGTTCGGAGACCTTGCATACAGGGGACAGATAGGAAACATTTTCAGCAGCGGAATTCTTAGCTTACTATTCATCATCGAAATTCTTCTCTTTGCTGTACCGTCCCTGCTTTTCCTATTCTCCAAGTACCGCTCTACACCAAGAAAACTGTTTTCCTTAGCAATACTCCTGCTCTTTGGCGGCTGCTTATACAGATTTAACGTGTTCCTCATAGGTTGGGATCCTGGGAAAAACTGGGTCTATTTTCCATCAGCAGCAGAGTTAATGATAACAATAGGCCTTGTCTCCCTGGAAGTCCTTCTTTACCTGATATTCGTTAAAAACATCCCAATACTACCAAAAGCAAGCAAATCCCATGCTTAAAGGAGGTTTGAAAGATGGCAAAGAGAATAACTGTTGATCCTATAACAAGAATTGAGGGTCATTTAAGAATAGATGTTGAAGTAAATGAAGGGAAAATCACGAATGCCTGGTCATCAGCTCAGATGTGGAGAGGAATAGAAGTAATATTAAAGGGTAGAGATCCCGGAGATGCATGGTTCTTTACTCAGAGAATTTGTGGGGTTTGCACAACTGTCCATGCTATAGCGTCCGTTAGATCTGTTGAAAATGCCCTTGGAATAGATATCCCTTTAAATGCTCAGTACATAAGAAACCTCATAATTGCAGCTCACGCTATCCATGACCATATAGTTCACTTCTATCACCTTTCTGCACTTGACTGGGTTGATGTTGTCTCAGCACTCAAAGCAAACCCGAAAAAAGCAGCACAAATTGCTCAAAGCCTATCCGACTGGCATAGAAACAGTGTTCAGGAATTTAAAGCCGTTCAGGATAAGTTAAAGAAATTTGTTGCCAGCGGACAGCTTGGACCTTTTGCAAATGGATACTGGGGACACCCTGCCATGAAACTGCCACCAGAAGTTAATCTCCTTGCAGTTGTTCACTACCTTCAAGCCCTTGAATACCAGAGATATGTTGACTCTGCAATAGCAATATTAGGTGGTAAAAATCCCCACATTCAAAACCTCGCAGTAGGAGGCGTTGCAACAGCAGTAAATCCGGATAACGAAGCAACACTCAATATGGAAAGGCTTTATATGGTTAAAGACTTGATTTCAAAGGCTGCTGATTTTGTCAGGAACGTTTACCTGCCAGACGTCATAGCCATAGGTTCCTTCTATCCTGAATGGCTATCGTACGGAAGAGGAGTAAACAACTACCTTGCAGTACCAGACATGCCCCTTGATGAAAAGGGAACAAAATTTGATATCCCCGGTGGAACAATATTTAATGGGGATTTAAAAAGCGCTAAGAAGATAACGAGATTTGGCGATCCTTACTTCGTCCAGAACGTAAGGGAAAGCATAGCCCACTCATGGTACAACGGAAGCTGGATAAAGCATCCATGGGATGAGGAAACTGTTCCACACTACACCGATTTTAAGGAAAATGGAAAGTATTCATGGGCTAAAGCCCCAAGATTCATGCACAATGGAAATTACTATCCAATGCAAGTAGGTCCACTCTCACAAGTCCTTGTTGGTTATGCAACTGGACACAGGTTAACAAGGAAATATGTTGATTTCTCACTCTCCCTTCTGAACTCACTTACACACAAAAATCTCACAGTAGACGCCCTCAAGTCAACAATGGGCAGGCACTTAGCAAGAGCAATAAGAACTGCCGTGATTTCAGATATTATTCTCAAGCATTGGGAACTCCTTGTTGATAACATCGGAAAGGGAGATCTTGAAGTTTGCAACAATGACTGGAAATACCCTAAAGGTACCATAAAAGGGTGTGGATTCCATGAAGCTCCAAGAGGAACTCTTTCACACTGGTGTGTAATTGAAAATGGGAAAATTAAAAATTACCAATGTGTTGTTCCATCAACATGGAACTCTGGCCCAAGAGATGATAAAGGACAGATGGGTCCTTACGAAGCTTCACTTGTTGGTAACCCTGTTGCTGAACCTGAAAAACCTCTTGAGGTCTTAAGAACAGTCCACTCATTTGACCCATGCATTGCGTGCGCTGTTCACATGATTAACCCAAAAGGAAAAGAGCTTGTTAAAGTGAAAGCTCTTTAAAGTCCATCTTGCCCTCCACAAATTTGTGGAGGGTATTTTCATCTTTATTGGAGATACTATGAAAAAAATCGGCATAATGGGTGTTGGGAATGTTCTCTTGAGAGATGAAGGATTTGGTGTCAAGCTCCTTCACATTTTAAATGCAAAGTATGAATTTCCGGAAAACGTTACATTGATAGATGGAGGAACAGCAGGCATATTTCTTTCCTCCGAAATTGATGAACTTGAAAGGCTGCTGATTATTGATGTTGTTAATGCAGAAGGAAAACCTGGAGACATCATTGTATATAGAAAAGAAGATTTTTTCCTGGACAAACTTCCCCTCAAGCTATCACCTCACCAATTAGGGCTTCAGGAAGTTCTCCTTTTAAATGAAATAAAGGGAACATGTCCAGAAGAAATTGAACTCATAGGTATAATCCCAAAAAGCATAGAAACAGGAACCTCTCTAACTCCTCATCTTGAATCAAAACTTCCAGAGGTCGAAAAGTTAGTTATCGAAAAACTTAAAGTCTGGAACTCTGAACCGAAATTAAAAAGGGAGCTTCTGAAAACAGAGAAAACTTTCTGGTGGGAAAAAGGAATTTAGCCT
>CAZJFY010000090.1:0-4473 GCA_964545225.1 uncultured bacterium
CCGTAGAAGCTGTAAGGGATGCGGACATCATTTACACAGATGTCTGGGCCAGCATGGGAAAAGAAGAGGAAGCAGAAAAAAGGAAAAAGGTATTCATGCCCTACCAGGTAAATGCTGACCTTGTAAAGCATGCAAAACCAGATTTTCTATTTATGCACTGCTTACCTGCCCATAGAGGTGAAGAGGTAACAGAGGAGATAATTGAAAGTGAAAGGTCTATCGTATGGGATCAGGCGGAAAACAGACTTCACACACAAAAAGCACTTCTTCTAAAGCTCGCGAGAAAGAAGAAACCTTAGGAGGATTAAGATGAAAAAGGAGTTTATCGTTGCTGTAAAAGACGTCAACAATAAAAACATAGTAACTGCAGCTTTGGAATCTGGAATTTCAAAGCTTCTCCTTGAAAGAGGAGGAAGCGATAAAGTCAAAAAACTTGCAAAGGTTAAAACAATTGCTCCAGATGGTGATTTTAAGCTTGGAGATGAATATGTAATAGTTGAAATTAAAGGAAAAGAAGATGAAGAGAAAGCAGCTTCCCTCCTCAAACAGGGGAAAAAGGTAATAGTTAAAACAACAGATTGGACAATAATCCCACTTGAAAATCTGCTTGCTCAGGGCGATGAAGTTTACGCATGGGTAAGAAGTGCTGAAGAGGCAAAAACTGCTCTTACTATTCTTGAGAAAGGAACAAAAGGAATTATTCTTGACACAGAAGATGTTAACGAAATCAAGAAAACCGGAGAATTGATCAGAACTTCCGGAGAAAATGTAAAGCTCTCAAAGGCAAAGATAACCGGGATAAAACCTATCGGAATGTGTGACAGAGTCTGTATAGATACATGCTCAAATATGGTTAGGGGAGAAGGGGCTCTGGTTGGAAACTCCTCTGCTGGAATGTTCCTTGTCCACGCTGAAACGGAGTCAAACCCGTATGTAGCTGCAAGGCCTTTTAGAGTAAATGCAGGAGCGGTTCACATGTACGTTAGATTGCCTAATGGGAAAACAAAATACCTATCAGAAATTGAAAGTGGCGATGAGATTATGATTTATAACTATAAAGGAGAGGGAAGAATAGCCTACGTTGGAAGAGCAAAGGTTGAAAGAAGACCGATGCTGTTAATTGAAGCCATTGCTGAAGATGGCAGAAAAGTAGCTGGAATCCTTCAAAATGCTGAAACCATTAGATTAACATCACCAGAAGGAAAGCCGATATCTGTAGTTGAACTAAAGGAAGGGGATGAAGTCCTTGTTTACACAGAAGAACCAGGAAGGCACTTCGGCATGAAGGTGAAGGAAAGCATTGTAGAAAAGTAAAGGAGTTAACTATGAAAGTCCTTGTAACTGGTGGCGCTGGATTTATTGGATCAAACCTTTCACTTGAGATAGAGAAACGCTTTCCGGAATGGGAAGTCTGCATCCTTGATGACTTTTCCTCTGGACACTTCAAAAACCTAATAGGATTTAAGGGAGAAATCATAACAGGTTCCATAACAGATAGGGAAACATTGGAAAAACTATCAAAACGGAAGTTTGACCTGATATTCCATCAGGCAGCAAATGTTAACACAACTGATACAAATCAGGAAAAAATGATGAAAGTAAACTGCGAAGCGTTCAAAGATATCTTAAACCTCTCATTAAAGTGGAACGCAAAAACCGTTTACGCTTCATCGGCAGCTGTTTACGGTAACGGTGAAGTCCCGATGAAAGTTAATCAGGAACTTTTCCCCGAAAATGTTTACGGCTTTTCAAAATATGCTATGGATATGTTCGCATTAAAGTTCATGAAAGAGCATCCAGGTTCCCACATAGTCGGATTAAGGTATTTCAATGTCTACGGACCAAGGGAAACTTTTAAGGGAGCAATGGCAAGTATGGTTTTTAAACTAACAGTCCAAATACTAAAAGGCAAAAAACCAAGACTATTCAAGTGGGGCGAGCAGAAGAGGGACTTCGTTTACGTTATGGATTGCGTCGAGGCAAATATAAGAGCCATAAATGCTAAGAAAAGCGGGATTGTCAATGTTGGAACAGGAAAAGCAAGAAGTTTCAACGATGTTGTAAAAAACATCTGCGAAGCTCTTGGGAAAAAAGTGGAAGTAGAATACTTTGACAATCCATATAAGTTCTACCAGAACTATACTGAAGCCGACCTAAAAGAAACAGAAGAGATACTTGGATGGAAACCAAAGACAACAATTGAGGAAGGAATTCCTGCTTATGTTAACTGGATAGTGGAAAATGTCGACCTTGAGGAGGTAAACTTTTAACTGGAAAAAGTGAAAATCTCGTAGAGAAAGTCAAGCAAAAGGAAAAGCCTTAAGAAATTCTCATCTGTTCCAAAGTTAACGGAAACTCCATGCTGGACAACATGCCTGTTTAAAGTTCCATCATCCTTAAAATCTATAAACTTCACCCAATCAAGGTAATATGGAATGTTAACATCCTCTCCAAAAACCTCTTCAAGAATAACTCTTAAAGCATACTGAACAGTAACGAACTTCCTGTTCCTCTTCTTTATCAGAGATTCAATATCCGATTCAAGGAAATTTCCTCTTACAAAGAAATCCCATACAACTCCTTCAACTTGAGCAAAGAGGCTGTAGATTGAAAGCTCAATACAGTTAAGGATAAAAGCTTTTACTGAATCTTTTAATATCTTTTCTCTCCTCTTAAACGCAGGTATGGAAATCCACGTCTGAACTCTACGTTCAAGGAACTCTTTTGACAAAAACCTCTTAAACTGAGAAGCAAATAGCTCAAAGTTTAAACCATAATCCGTGAGAACATAGGATGGAACAACCCAACCGTGTTTATAGAATTCCTTAACCCTTTCAATACCCCCTGCCTCAAAGTAATACCTCTTCGCAGCAAACTTTACCTTATGCTCAAACTCCGCTCTCCAATTTGATAGCTTGCTTTCCCAGACCCTCTCCTGTTCATCATTAAACTTTGCTCTTAGTGCTTTTCTTAATGCATTGAAGATATTCTTTGAGTTCTTTAAATCAAAATAAGGCTCTAAACCATTTTCCACTACAATGTTCATAATTAAATTTTCAAGATCGAAACTTGACAGGGATTTAATGAAGGTTCTATCTAAAGTCCCATTTGAAAGAAGCGATACAAGCTTAAAGAAGAATTCCCTTGAACTTCCTTCCTTTTCAGCTTCTAAAAATTCTCTCTCAGTTATTTTCAAAGGGAAGGGAAAGCGTTTACCCTTCCCCTTTCTCATCGGAATCCTGTTCAACTTCTTCTATCTCAGCAAGCTCTATCAGCCTGTCTAATGCTTTCTGCCTTAAAATATCCTGCTTTATCATTGGGATTAAATTCTTCTCCTCAAGGGATTTCCTGGCAAGAACGTAATCTCCATTAAACGCGGAATTCGCAAGCTTCTTTATCTCCTCTTCAAGATCCTCATCAGTTACTTCAATACCCTCAAGCTCCGCTACCTTTTCTAAAAGAAGCTTGACTTTAACGGTCTTTTCAGCAGTGGGCTTTACCATATCAACTATAGTTTGAGGATTGATCTGCTTAACGTCAACACCGAACTGAGCAAGCCTTCTTACCTGATTTTCAGCCTGAGCCCTTATCTCAACGTTAAGCATTGAGGATGGAACCGGAACGTTAACCTTTGAAAGTAGAGCATTTATTATTTGATCTTCAACCTCTTCCTGTTCCCTAATGTTCTCTGAAATCTCAAGCTCTTCCTTAATCTCCTGCCTCATCTTTTCAAGACTTTCTGAACCATGCCTTTTAGCAAACTCATCATTTAGCTCTTGAAGTTCCCTCTCCTTCACAGAAAGAACTTTAAACTTTATGTTAACATCCTTACCAGCAGCATCACCATAAACGTTACTATCATCTGGTGCCTTAAATGAAACCTCTTCACTATCCCCTTTCTTTTTGCCAAGGACAACAGCTTCAACCTCAGGCCACAACTGCTTTTCACCTAAAACTACAGCTATCCTCTTTGGCTCCTCCGGTTCCTTGTCTCCAATCTTTGCAACATATTCAAGCTCAACAAGGTCTCCTCCCTTCCCTTCTCTATCAACCTCTTTAAACTTAGCTTCTTTGTTCCTTATGGACTGTATTATCTTTTCAACATCCTCATCAGTTATCTCTTTAACTGTTTTCTTTACTTTTATTCCTCTGTAGTCCTCTGGCTTAATATCTATTTCGGGCTTTACCTCAAAGGCAACCTTACACTCAAACTTCTTTTCAGGCTCCGAAAACACCAACTCCTCAATAACTGGCTCAGATATCAACTTCAAATTCTTCTCTTCAAGCAGCTTATTAATCTCACCAGGAACAATCTGCCTTACAAGCTCCTCCTTAATCATATCGCTATAATGCCTTTTTATAACAGATATAGGAGCTTTCCCCGGCCTGAACCCTGGAAGCTTCGCTGTCTTCCTTATCCTGTTAGCAATATCCTCAATCTCCTTTGTGAGATTTTCAGGTTCAGCAGTAATT
>CAZJFY010000091.1:0-4451 GCA_964545225.1 uncultured bacterium
GGGAGGTTTAAGGATGATTAGGATAAGGAGACACACTTTTCTTGACAACCGCCGCTTGGATTTGACCTACGATGCTACTACGAATTAACTTCCACCAGAGTTGTGACAACTTAAGTTATACCAAACACTCACTACTTTTTTCTTTCACCATTCCTGATACCTTTCTCTAACGTTTCTTAATTCTTCTTTGAGACGTTGAAGGTTCAGTTTCAGATCTTCAAGAGTCTCTCTATCAGTGTAAAGTTCTTTTAAAGCCTTTTCTATGTCCTCCTGGAGAATAATCTCAGCATTCTCATATTCTGAGATCCAAGAATCTATTTTAGCAATTTCTTGAGAAATCCTGTTTGAGAGGGACTCCAGTCTCTTCTCAATGGGGTCGATTGCTGAGTTGATGTAGCTCCTTATCCTGTTCCCATCAGGCTCTACTCCTGCATTAACGAGCTTGCGTTGATAGGCAGTGAGAGCATTTATGTGCTCCTCAACGAGGGACTTGAGAACGGAGATCTCTTTCCCTGCGTTCTTAACTTCGTTTACGACGTTCTCTACCATTGGTTCTTCCCTCCTAATAATTAAGTGTCAGGTTAAAGAAGATAACGAAGACTAATGAGAAAGAGGCCATTGCCAGCACAGCGTAGATGAAGACTAAGTACTTAGTTTTTCCAATAGCGTTGAAGAGAGAATCTAAGGATAAGAGAAAAGCCCTTGACATGAAGTAGACGAAGAGAGCTATCCCTGTTTCCACAAGTAGAAAGTCTAAGAGTAGGACCATTCTTCGGCCCAATTCACTCGTAGGGTGAATGTCCAGCAGGTTGAGAATCCCGGGAACTATGCCGAAAGACTGGTTGAAGAGGTCCGCCGTAGTGAAGATCCTAGCTGCTATGATGACGCTAAACAGGCCTACCAGAATTTTACCTGCACTGAGAGGAATCCTGATGCTCTTCAGAATGCGTGTCCAAGCCCTCCTACTGGATTCCATTTCGGAAAGCTTCTGATTTATGCTTTCAAGCTGTGACAAAATCCTTTCACGTTCTGACAGAAGGGCATTCTTCTCAGCTTCAACCTTCTTCAGCTCCTCCTGATAGCGTTCCTTTGCAGCTTCATCAAGCAGCTCTATTGTTGGATAAAGTGAGCGGAGCTTCTCGTCTATCTCTCTAAGGCGGGCTTCTAAGCGTTCTTTCTCCTTCAAAAGCTTTCTGTACTCCCTCTGGGCTCTCCTCTTAGCTTTTATTGGTGGCATTGCCATAGCTTACCTCCTTATAAAAACTTTTCTCTGATTACCCCTTCAACTTCAAAAAGCCTCCTCGTAACTTGCTCTCTCTCTTCCAAAAGGTCCTCTATAGCCTTTTCCACTACTCTTCCTCCTTTAGCCAAGAGAGAGCAGAGACTTGCTATCTCTTTAGTGAGAGCTTCAAGCTTGCCAGTTAAAAACGCCAGCTCTCTGTTTAGTTGATCACTTATGAGAGATAGTCTTTCCAACTCATGCTGGTAGTAATCTCGACGCTCTTCAGCTAGTTCCTTCAAAGAAGCTGATACAGCGAAGAAGAAAGCGCTGGGAAAAGTGATGGTTAAGAGTAACTTAAGATTGTCGAAGTTTTCCCCAAAAAATTCCTCGAGGAAGCCCTTGTCTGCCTCCTGCTTCTCTGTTTTTGTTATTTCCTCTGTTCGGGTAGTGCTCTCAGGTGCACTCTCATTCTGAACTGGCTGGTTAATTAAGGTTTCAAGTGTAATGGCTTTAACCTGATTGACCTGAGGGAAAAAAAAGAGAAGGCATATAGCAAAGAAAGGCAGTAAATACCTCCTTAGTTCCATCATAGTCCTCCTAATTGGTTTTGTTTTAGTAGCTATAGAGAAGTTCCAACTTCCTCACAGGACGAATTAAACTCTTCCAGTAGGAGTCAACGTAGGATTGAAATGCTTTGTACTTGAAGCTTTCCGAGTACTTAGTACACTCAAAGGGATGGCTGAGGAAGAGAACTTTCTTAACGTTTTTAAGTAGTTGCAACGGCTGTAGTTCTTCCCTGTTGAAGTTCTGGATACCGGGAGATACTACAATTACCGTGGCGTTTCTGTTCTCTATGAGGCTTAGGCTGTAGATGAGAGCTCCGTAGACATCGGCAAGATCATCTTTAGGTTTACTCCCAACTTTCCTATATAGAGAGGCAAAAGCCCTCTTAGCGGCATCAGATAAGTTCTGGAAGTCCTTATCCCTCGATAGGCGCTTCCCCGTTTTTACGGTAACTGTTCCCAAAACTTCTTTAGCAAAGAAAACAAAAGAAATGACGTTGACTCCTCCATTCTTGAGACTTGTAGGTGATAGGATTTCATCAAGAGCAGAAAACTCTCTCTTCAAAGTTGACTTACAGTCCTTGGAATTGGTACTCATGTCAAATAGAACTACAAGCTTTTGGTAACCAAAGTCTGCTCTGGGAACCTCCACAGCAGATGCTTGAAAAATCAGGGACAAGAGGATATAAACTAAACCTGTCAGCAGTCCTGTTATTTTCATGATTCTTCCCCTCTACGTAAGTTTGAAAAAAGGGGCCGGAAGGGCCCCTATCCAAAACTATTTGGTCTTGATTATCACCTCCACTTGAGTATCTCCTGATGTTTTTATTGTTGCCTGGCCAGGAGATCCTTTCCCAAGAGCAGCAAAGCCTTTCTCGTTAACAGTCTTGATGAGGTCAGCTGGAACAGGAGCTGGTTTTACAGCTTGGGCAGTAACTCCTCTTCCTTCCCCATGGAGAGCTTCCCAGGTTTGGAGACAGTCGTCCAGTACCTTCTTATATTCTTCATAAGTTCCAGCAACTGAAGCAAAGTCTTTAATGATCTTCGTTGGTTCCTTTGGCGTTAAAACGCAGATTACATTACCAGCATCGTTGAGAAGCGCACCTTCTTCTTCTATTTTCCTGACATCCTTGAGTCTCTTGGTTGGAACTCTCCCATCAGTTAAAATGACAGTTGCAGTTTTTTTTCTTTCCTCTAGGTGCCCAAGAAGTTCTGCGTAATTTGTATCGAGATCCTTGGGATCGTAAGATTCAATTCCTTCAAGCTTCCTAATCTTAGCTCCAAAAGCATTGTGTTCTGTCTTAAGTCCTTTCCCTTCAAAATACTTTTGGAGCTGTTTAAAAAGCTCTTTTGTCTCTTTAGTGTAGTGTTTCATACTTGTGGAAGCATCAACCATTACCTCTACTTTTGGCGTTTCTGCTGCTTCAGTAATGGGTGTTCCTGTTGAAAGAGTGGTAAGTGTTGCAAGTCCTGCGAAAGTGATTACTTTACGTATCATCTCCACCTCCTTTAATTGAGTTTTTCAACAATTTTGAAAAAGCAACCCCAGACTTCCTAAATTCACCGCATGATTACCTCCTAAATTAGGTTTTTCCTGACTGTTTATTAAAAGCTGTTGTGATGTCCTCCTTTTTTCACACACTCAAGCAGCTTTGTCACTCAGGTTGAAAATGATCCAATCAGCGAAAGCTACGAACCAGCCTTCAATAGCCTGGTAGAGCTCCTGGAATTTCTCTGGATGGATCGTTATAAAGCCGGCCTTTACCAGGATAAAGAGAGAAAGCAAATAAAAGGAAATAGATAGGAAGATTAAATCTTTAACAATCCTTAAAGCTTTAAGAAGCCAGAAGCCGACAATAGTAGACGAAACTATCAGCAAAACGTCTAACTTCATAGCATTCCTCCTGATTTTTGTTTCCTTGATTTCACTTTTAAATAAAATCCAAACTGATAGAGACCGAAACTCTTTATTTTTTGATAAAAAGAATACTTTTAAAATTTATCTTTCCTTTTCACCCAAATTTTTTATATAAATTTCTTAACCACTCTCTCAAAAATAATAACTAAATTATTAAAGCAGACTCTCTAAAACAGCTTGAAGGACACAAACTACGAACGGCTGCCTCAGTAGTATTCTTTCTAAAGCTACTACACTGGACCTTAGTTGCAGTTCCTCTCTCTTTTTCCTTCAAGCCATCACCTCATGGTTACCTTCTCAATTAGGTTTTTCCTAACGGTTTCCTTCTCCTAACCAACTTTGTTATTCAGGTTGGAGATGAGCCAATTAGCGAAAGCCGTGAACCAAGCTTCAATAGCCTGATAGAGTTCCTAGAATTTTCCGCATGAATTGCTATAAAGCCAGCCCTTGCCAGGATAAAGAGAGAAAGCAAGTAAAAGGAAATAGATAGAAAGACGAAATCTTTAACAATTCTCAAAGCTTTGAGAAGCCAGAAGCCAATGAGAGTAGTTAAAACTAGAGCATCTTCTCTCTATTTATGAGGTTCTTCTACAGTTTTTTCACACCGCTTATTCAAGTAGCCATAAGCTACCAGATAAATGATGAGATCTTCCACAGAGGCAAAACAAAAGTTCCTCGTAAGAGGTGGGGAGATATATTGCTCCCCTGTAGAACGGGACACACCCCAAGTTTAGTAAACTACCTATCC
>CAZJFY010000092.1:0-4448 GCA_964545225.1 uncultured bacterium
GACATTTGCAATTCCAAGTTCGAACAGAGTTCCCTCTCCAGCATTCTGGATTTCATACTCTATCTCCTGTTTGACTTTTTCAACAACCTCTTCAATTCTTGCAGGGTGAATTCTTCCATCCGCAACGAGCCTTTCAAGGGATATCCTTGCTATTTCTCTTCTAACAGGGTCAAATGAGGAGAGCGTTACGGCTTCCGGCGTGTCATCAATTATTAGGTCAACTCCAGTAGCAAGTTCAAAAGCCCTTATGTTCCTACCTTCCCTTCCTATTATCCTCCCTTTCATCTCGTTGTTTGGAAGGTCAACGACTGAAACTGTGGTTTCAGCCACCTGCTCAGATGCAAGCCTTTGCATAGCAGTGGTTAGAATTTTTCTTGCTGTCTTTTCAGCTTTTGATTCAAACTCCTCTTCAATTTTCTTGAACCTTACAGCAAGGTCTTTGCTTGCCTCTTCCTCCATTTTTCTCAAGAGCTCTTCTCTTGCCTGTTCTTTAGTCATCTTTGCTATGGATTCAAGCTTTTCTATCTCCTGGTCTATTAACTGGGATAGCTTCATGTCCTTTTCAAGTAGTTCAGCTTCAAGTTTGCCAAGTTCTGCTTTCTTCTCCTCAATCTCCTTTTCCATCTTTTCAAGGAATTCGGAACGTCTATCCAGGTTTTCCTCACGTCTGTCAAGGGAAGATTCCTTTCTGTTTATGTAATCTTCTCTCTTTAGAAGTCTCTTCTCGAACTCCTGAAGTTCCTTTCTTTTCTCCCTGATTTCCTCTTCAAGTTTCTTCCTTTCTGATTGCAGTTCTTCTCTTGCTTGAACAAAGGCTTCCCTCTTTATTGAGTTTACCTTTTCCTGGGCTTCTTTTAAGAGGAGGTTTGCTTCCCTTTTAATGCTCTTTGCTTCCTCTCTTGCAAGGTTGATTATCCTATCAGCTTCTTCCTTTGCTTCCTTCTTAACCTTCTCTTCAATCTTTTCAAAGTCAACCTTTGCCTTTCTGGTTCCTATAAGAAACCCTATTGCAAGACCAGCGAAAATTGCAAGAATTGCAACAATTATCAGTTCCATCAGATCCTCCTTATCTCTCTTTTCTCTGAAATTACAATATCCATGCGGATATCAAACGGTTCGTGGGGAATTCTTTCTACTATTTGAAAGTCAAAGCAAATACCTACTTTGAAACACTTTCTCTTCCCCAAAAATCTATCGTAGTATCCTCCTCCATACCCAATTCTGAAGCAGTTTAGATCAAAAGCTATTCCGGGGACAAAGGCAAGGTCAGGATTTTCACAGATTTTCTTAGGGTCCATTCTCGGTTCAGGGATTGATTTAAATCCAGGTGATAGCTCGCTTAAGTCCTCAACCACTATGGGGACAATTTCTTTACCTTCAACTTTTGGGAAGCAGGCAGTTTTTCCCAGGGACTTTATGGTTTTGAATGCTGATAAAAGGGATACTTCGTTTTTGAAGGGATAGTAGAGAAGAAATGAGTTAAATCTTGGATTTTCAATAAACTTCTTAATTTTCTCTACTATCTGGTTGCTTTTCCTCTCAACTTCTTTGCTCTCTAAAAGGAGCCTCTTATTTGAAATTTCGTGCCTTATTGTTTCCTTCAATAGTCACCCCTTTTGGGGCATAAGGGAAGAAGCTAAGGAAGAATTTTCTTTGAATTGATGAGGATTTTTGCACCCTCTTCAAGCCTTTTAATTTCATATCCAAGGCTTTTAATCTGCTCCTTAAGGTTTTCATTCTCATCCATGACATAAAAGCAGGTTATGAGCAGAGCTTTTTCAAGGGTAATCCTGTTATTTCCGGACTTTATTTTTTCAACCATTGATTCAAGCTTTGAAGCTAAAGCTTGGACATATTCTAAATCCCTGTCCGTTCTTATGCTAAACTTTCTTCCTGAAATTGTTACTTCAACAGTATTTGGCAAGTTAGTCACTTTCTTCCTCTTATGCCCTCAGTTTCACGTCTATTTTATCAAGTGCTTCTATTATAGCATTTAAGAATTTTGATACCTCCTCATCGGAAAATGTCTTTTCTTCCGACCTGAACGATAGAGCATACGTTAAGCTCTTTTTACCTTCAGGAATACCTTCTCCTTTATATATATCAAAAAGTTCAACTTTTTCAAGGAATTTACCACCAGATTTTCTTATAGCTCTTTCAATTTTCGAAACAGGAAGGCTCTCATCACAGATTAGCGAAATATCTCTTGTAATAGGGGGAAATTTCGGAAGCCTTTTGAACTTGATTTCTTTCTTTTCTGACATTTCAAGGAGTTTATCGAGGAATACTTCCATTATAAAGATTGGTTGGCGAGATTCAATTTTTTCTTCAATGTCCGGGTGAAGCTTGCCCATAAACCCGATGTTCTCACCATCAACAATTATGTTTGCAGACTGTCCAGGGTGGAGAAATGGAAGTTCGCACCTTTCAAACTCTCCCCTTTCCCTTAGGAGCTCAAGAAGCCTTTCCGCTATCCCTTTTAGATCAAAGAAACCGTAATCCCTATATCCAACTATGTCACTTTTATACTTTCCTGTTAACAGAACTGCCAGTTTTAGCCTTTCTTCGGGAAGTTCTTCCCCTTTATTTAGAAAGATTCTGGAAATTTCAAAGAGCCTCAAGTTTTTTATTTGCCTGTTGATGTTTCTAACTGCTATTTTTGAAAGCGTTGGAAAGATGAAATCCCTCATTCCAACCCATTCTTCAGATAAGGGGTTTTCAATCTTGACGAGTCTGTCAAAGTTTAACCCAAAGTTACTGTAAAGTTCCTTGCTTACGAAACTGTAACTTATCACTTCAAAGAGCCCAATATCTGCTAAGAATTGTTTTAACTTGTCAATAACGTTATATCTAACATTTCTCTTTACATCTGAGTGCATTAAGGGATAGGAGCTTGTAACGTTTTTCATTCCAAAAATTCTTGTAACCTCTTCTATCAAATCAATTTCTCTTGAGACGTCATACCTTCTCCAGGATGGCACTCTAACGAGGATGTAGTCAGCCTCCTTCTTAACTGAGAAGCCAAGAAGAGAGAGAATTTCTGCCGATCTCCTTGGAGGTATGTTAACTCCAATTATCCTTTTTACTCTTTCAGGAGAGAATGCTATAACTTTTGGGGTATAGTGCTTCGGGTAAAACTCAAGATTTCCAGTTGCAACTTCTCCGCCACATATTGATTGAATGAGGTGAAGTGCCCTTTTTGAAGCCATCTCTGTTGCTTCAATATCTGCTCCCCTTTCAAACCTATAAGAAGAGTCTGTTGTCAAACCTAATCTCTTCGAAGTTCTCCTTATTGTCATTGGTTCGAAATGAGCGCTCTCAAGGAAGACCGTTTCTGTTTGAAAGTCAACTCCAGATTCCTCTCCTCCCATAATTCCTGCAATTGCTATTGGCTTCTCAGTATCAGCAATTACAAGGTCATTTTCTGTTAACTCCCTTTCAACGCCATCAAGTGTAAGTATGGTTTCTCCTTTTTTAGCCTTTCTTACGATAACTTCAGCTCCCCTTATTTTTTCAAGGTCAAAGGCATGGAGCGGTTGTCCAAGTTCATACATAACGTAATTGGTTACATCAACAACAGCATTGATTGGTCTTAAGCCAACGAGCATCAACCTTACTTTAAGCCAAAGAGGGGATTCAACATTTGATAGGCCTTGAATAACAAAACCATCATACCTTGGGCATGCTGCACTGTCAAGGACTTTAAGTCCAGCTAACTCTTCAGCTCTGAACTTTCCCTCTTGAAATGACATTTCTGGAATAGAGATTTGTCTGTTCAGAACAGCCCTTAATTCTCTTGCAATTCCGATTATGCTAAGTGCATCTGGCCTGTTGGTTGTTATTTCATACTCAATTATCCAGTCTTTAAGAGAGAGTGTTTCTACTATGTCCTTACCGATTTCAGTAGTATCTGGTAGTATCATTATTCCTGAGGATTTCTCTAAAAGACCAAGCTCCTCTTCAGAGCATAACATGCCTTCAGAAACGGCGCCTCTAAGCTTGCTCTTTTTAATTTTTATGCCGATAGGGAGTTTTGAACCGTGAAGGGCAACAGGTACTACAGCACCTTCATAAACGTTATCTGCACCAGTAACTATTTGTACTGTAGTATTCCCAACGTCAACCTGACAAATTTTAAGCTTGTCTGCATTTGGGTGCTTTGATATCTCAATAATTTTTCCCGTGACAACTCTTTCAATGTTTTCTGCTGCATACCTTACAGAGTCAACTTCTATTCCAATATCAGTTAATATTTGGGCAATTTCTTCTGCTGGTATATCGTCTATTTCTATAAACTCTTTTAACCAGTTGTAACCTATTTTCATTTTACATTCCCTTGAACTGTTGTAAAAATCTCAGATCATTATCAAAGAAGAGCCTCAAGTCATCAATTCCGTACTTGAGCATTGCAATTCTTTCAACCCCCATTCCAAAAGCAAATCCCTGAT
>CAZJFY010000093.1:0-4391 GCA_964545225.1 uncultured bacterium
CAGCTTCCATTGTTGATGGGGGAATTTTTAATCTTGAAAATGGGAAAACAGATGATGCGGTTAGTATCTTTGAGTTAGCTGAGAAAAGATACTTTAATACTCCCTCAGGAAAAATAGCGGCTTTTCTCTTCGGAAAGCTTTCAAATTCAACAGGTACTCTTGAAAAGCTTTCCAGGGAAGGATCTTTCACGTTATCCCCTGCAGCAAAGATTGCGCTCGCAGTAAACTACATTGAAAAAGGCAACCTCAACAAGGCGGAAGAAGCCCTCCTTTCCGTTAAAAGGTCAAAGGACTGGACTTATCCTGAGTCTCTCTATTATTTAATAATCATTAACCTGAAGAAGGGAAACAGAGATAAGGCTGAAGAACTAATGAACATTCTAAGTGCTGATTATGCAAACTCCCTGTACAGCCAACTTGCTCAGGAGCTTATGAGGTGATTGAAGTTCTTGAGAATTCCCTTTCTGAAGTCTTCCTATCAAAAATCAGAGATAAATGTTCAGATGTTGTAACTTTTCGTTTTTATCTTGATAAACTTTCAAAGTTGCTGATTGCCAAATTTTTTGAGAAAGCAGAGCTTGAGGAGTTTAAAATTGATACTCCTATTAAGGAGGGAATAGGGGGATTAAGGTTAAAGAGGAACGTCGTTTTCATTCCTATTCTGAGGGCTGGCCTTTCCATGTTAAGTTCGGCTCTTGAGATTGTTCCGGATGCTTTTGTAGGTTTTATTGGAACAGTGAGAAATGAGGAAACTTTAAGGCCAGTTAACTATTACTTAAAATTTCCTATTGTTGATGGTGCAGATTATGTCTTGCTTGACCCGATGGTTGCAACTGGTGGTACTTCTGAACATGCTGTAAATACGTTACTAAGTTCAGGAATTCCTGAAGGTAGAATTGGCATTGTTTGTGCAGTATGTGCTCCGGAGGGGATTAAAAGATTAGCTAAGTTTAAAAATATAAAGCTGGTTACAGCTTCGGTTGATGAAAGGCTAAATAAAGATGGTTACATAGTTCCTGGATTGGGGGATGCAGGCGATAGGTTCTGTAGAACAGAAAATGTGGAGGTAGTTGAATCTTATGGAGTTGAAGGCAATAAGGGGTGTTGAGGATATTATCCCTCCAGAGAGTGATAAGTTTGAGAAAATAGAATCGGTGTTTAAAAAGCTTGTTTCTCTTTATGGCTTTCAAGCTGTAAAGTTGCCAATAATTGAATTTGCTGCACTTTTTGAAAGGAGTGTTGGGGAAACCTCTGACATCGTTCAGAAGGAGATGTACGTTTTTGAGGACAGGTCCGGAAGAAGGGTGGCATTAAGGCCTGAAGGTACAGCTTCCGCTGTAAGGGCTTACATAGAACATTCTGTTTTCATGAAAGAACCGTATACTAAATGGTTTTATACCGGTCCCATGTTCAGGTATGAAAGGCCTCAAGCTGGAAGGAAAAGGCAGTTCTATCAGGCAGGATGCGAGATTTTTGGCATAAAGGAAGCTGGATCAGATGCTGAGCTGATTAAGCTTGCATCTGAAATACTTTCAAGTTTGAATGTAAGGGCTGCTCTTGAGATAAATTCCATTGGGTGTAAAAAGTGTAGACCGAAGTATAAAAAGGCCCTACTTGAATAT
The DNA here is from genome assembly GCA_964545225.1 of uncultured bacterium. Classification (GTDB taxonomy): domain Bacteria; phylum Aquificota; class Aquificia; order Desulfurobacteriales; family Desulfurobacteriaceae; genus CAZJFY01. The sequence goes on from CAZJFY010000093.1 coordinate 1,623, forward strand.
CTTGGCTCTAAAAGAAACCGCCTGTGTAGAGACTGCATACTCAGAATGGAGAAAAACCCTTTAAGGACTCTTGATTGTAAGGTTGAGGGTTGTCAGCTTGTTATTAAAAATGCACCTAAAATTTCAGATTTTCTCTGTGATGAGTGTAAAAGCCATTTCAATGAGTTAAAGGAGCATCTTAAAGCACTCAACGTTCCATTTACTTTTAATCCTGACATTGTTAGGGGTCTTGATTACTATACTAAGACAGTTTTTGAGTTTAAGAGCAGTGAACTTGGTTCCCAGAGCACAGTTTTAGCAGGTGGGAGGTATGACAATCTTGTTGAAGAATTAGGAGGTCCTCCAACTCCGGCTCTGGGATTTGCTCTTGGTATCGACAGGGTAGCTCTCCTATTGAGGGATTCTGGAGGGGAAAGGAAAGGCGTTTTAATAGCTTATCATGGGAAGAAAGCTTACTCTGAATCTCTCAAGCTTGCTTCTATTTTAAGAGATAAAGGGATTAAATGTGAAGTTGATCATAGGGGAGGAAGTTTAAAGTCTCAGTTTAAAGTTGCAAATCGTTTGAATGTGAAGTACGTTGTAATAATTGGTGAAGATGAGATAAAAGAGGGTTTTTACTCTCTAAAGTGCATGGATTCTGGAAAACAGGAGAGAGTAGACTCTCTGGAAAGTCTCCTTGCAAGGATTTAACATGAAAAAAGTACTTATCCTTGGCTCTACAGGTTCAATTGGTGAAAATGCACTTAAAGTAATCAGCTCTTTCCCAGATAAGTTCAAAGTTGTTGGACTTGTTGCTTCAAGGAATGTTAACCGTATCAAGGAGCAAATTGAGAAGTTTAGGCCGGAGGCTGTATGCCTTACAAATTATGATGGAAACCTTGAAAGTACAAGGTTTTTCAAGGGATTGGATGGGTTAAGGGAACTTATAGATTGGCTTGATTTTGATGTTGCAATTTCTGCGATATCTGGTTCTGATGGAATACTTCCAACCTACTGGTTATCCTTAAAGGGAAAGAGAATTGCTCTTGCAAATAAGGAATCACTGGTTTGTGCCGGAGATTTTATAGTTAATTCAAGTTCCGAAATTATCCCTGTTGATAGCGAGCACTCAGCTATTTTTCAATCTTTAATGGCAGGAAGGAAAGATGATGTTGATGAGATAATTCTTACTGCATCCGGGGGTCCTTTCTTTGGAAGAAAAGACCTTTCCAACGTTACACCTGAGGAGGCTTTGAAGCATCCAAATTGGGATATGGGAACAAAAGTAACTATTGATTCAGCAACGCTAATGAACAAAGGACTTGAGGTAATTGAGGCTTACTGGTTGTTTAGGGTTCCTATAGAGAAGATAAGGGTTGTCATACATCCTGAGAGTATTGTTCACTCAATGGTCAAGTTCAAGGACAAATCTTTTATATCACAGCTTGGGAAACCGGATATGAGAATACCTATAGCTTATGCACTCTCTTTTCCTGAAAGGCTGCCCCTTGACAGTGATCTTGAAGTTAACTTTTCCGGGAAGAAGCTCACGTTTCATGATCCGGATACTAAAACCTTCAGGTGCCTTTCCCTTGCTTATGAGTCTTTTGAAAGAGGTTATCCTTTTCCTATAGTTTTAAATGCTGCTGATGAGGTTGCCGTTAGGTTGTTCCTTGAAGGGAAAATAAAGTTTACCCAGATTCCAGAGATTATTGAGAGAACTCTTGAAAGAGCAAACTTTGTGAAGCCGAGCACTATAGATGATGTAATTAAGATAAATGAGAACTCTTTAAGGTTAGCTGAGGAGATTGCAAGGTGTCTTTAGAAATAGGTTTAGTTCATGTTTACACGGGAAACGGTAAAGGCAAGACATCAGCTGCTCTTGGTTTATGTTTAAGGGCATTGGGTAGAGGTCTAAAGTGTTGTTTTATCCAGTTCATAAAGGGGATTCAGACTGGAGAGATGATCTCTGCAGGAAGGCTTGAGAACTTTGAGTTCATTCAAGTTGGGAGAAAAGGGTATAACTTTACCGTTACAGATGAGGATGTAAGAAAGGCAAAGGAGGGTTTGAAATTAGCGGAGAGGAAATCCAAAAGCGTTGATGTCCTTGTCCTTGATGAACTTAACGTTGCCATTCACCTTGGCTTGTTGGAGGTAGAAGAAGTTATAAATTTTCTAAGGAAGAAACCCAGGAAATTGGAAGTTATCATTACTGGCAGGTATGCAAAGCAGGAGATAATTGAGATGGCAGATTACGTTACAGAGATGACCTTAATAAAGCATCCCTTTTATAGAGGATTATCTGCAAGGGAAGGGATAGATTTTTAGGAGGTGATATGTTCAGGCTTGTAATTGCCGTTTTCCTTCTTTTCCCCCTTTCCGGTTGTCTTCCTCTTCTTATTGCAGGTGGCGCTGGTGCTGCTGGTGGATACTACGTTGGCAAGCATTACGATGTTGACGTTCAATCACCAATTGAAGTGAAGAAAGAGGAGGATTAATCTGAAGGGCTCTTCTTTAATAGACATCAGCGAGGTTTTCGTTTCCGTTCAGGGTGAGGGAATTGATGTGGGGAAACCGGCAGTTTTCTTGAGGACGGCTGGTTGTCCCTTAAGGTGCCTTTACTGTGATACAAAGTATGCATGGCAGGTTGGAAATAAACAGGAAGTTAACGTTTTAGTAAGTCAGGTTAGGGAATTTCACTATCCCTATGTGGTTATTACCGGCGGTGAACCACTAAGTCAAAAGGCTTTAAGTAAACTTATTCTTGCAATTTCTTCTCTTGACTTTGTA
>CAZJFY010000094.1:0-4339 GCA_964545225.1 uncultured bacterium
GAAAGGGGAAAGGAAGAAGTACTACCATGGGACTTTATAGATAGTGGAATAGACAAAAAAACCTTGTGGAACCAGTACATTAAAACTTTCAAGAGTTAATGCAAAGCCGCATATAATTGCAACTTTGCAGCATGAATTATAAGGAAAGCCCTGCAGGACATCAATCTCAATATGGCATAAATTTTGCTTTAGTTAAATAGAAGTACTTTAAAAGGAGAAAATATGCAAATATATCAGAGAACATTTGTAAATGAAGTAACTTTTAGCGGAATAGGTCTTCACTCGGGCAAGAAGGTAAACGTTAAAATATCCCCAGCCCCAGCAAATACAGGAATAGTATTTGTAAGAACAGACATTAAAGGTTCACCTTCCTTAAAGGTTTCACCACAACATTTATCAAAACTCTTTTACTCTACAAACCTGTGCAATGATAAGGTCTGCATAAACACTGTTGAGCACCTAATGGCTGCACTTTCAGCCTTCGGAATTGATAATGCTTTTATCTTCATAGATAGTGAAGAGGTTCCCATACTTGATGGAAGCTCTTCTCCTTACATATACCTTTTTGAGGAAGCCGGGGTAAAGGAACAGAGGGTAAAGAGAAAATATGCAAAGTTAAAAGAAAAGGTAAGCATCTCTTATGAAAACAAGTTTATAAAAGCCGAACCTTCCGATGAACTTGAAATCGATAACACTATCTCTTTTAACTGCTTTTACAGCAAGCTGAGATTTCAACAGATGTTATACAAGCACTCTAAAGACAATTTCAAAGAGATTTCAATGGCAAGGACATTCTGTTTCCTTCACGAAGTTGAATGGTTTAAGTCTCAAGGACTTGCAAAGGGTGGAAGCCTCGATAATGCTATAGTGATAAGTAAATCGGGGGTACTCAATGAATCTGGCCTGAGGATGGAAAATGAATTTGTAGCTCATAAAACACTTGACCTTTTAGGAGATCTCTACATACTTGGATATCCACTGCTTGCGAAAATAACAGCTTACAGAACGGGACATGCACTCAACGCTGCACTGATTAGAAAGATTTACTCTGAGAAAGCTTATGAATTAATTGAACTTGAAGAAAACGGAGCGAGTTCAGAACCAACAGGTGAAAAAGCTTACGGACTGGCAGGTTTACGTCTGTCAAAACTGTAAATAGACTTTACAACCGTCTTTACAAAGTTTCTATCACCTTCAGAAATCTGCTTATCCCTCAAATAAGTAACCATAAGGGGAAGGAAAATTCTCAACCTCTCATCACTAATTCTATCTGAGAACTTAAAACAGAAGTAAAGTATATTTTTCTTTGTTTCAAAAGGAAGATACCAATCAAATGCTTTACTTATCATCAGTTCTATAACTTTATTGAAGAGGTTTTCAGGAATATCAAGCTTTGAAAGTGCAGATATTGCGTAGTTCATATAAGCTACCCCTTCTCTTGTCCTATAGGCACACCTCTTTACTATTGAAAGAAGCTCCGTGACAAAACTTTCCCTTTCAGCTTCAGACATGAGTTTACCCGATAGGTTTTCTATTAGAACAACCCCTTTAACATCCTTGCGGTTAAAATACCTCCTTAAATCCCTGATGCTCACATCACAAATTCTACCTTCAATACAATCCTCACTCCCTATTAAGTTCTTGGAAGAGAAGCTTATCCTTCTAAACCTTGTCCTTGAATTGCTTGAAAATACAGGAAGTTCTAAAAGCTCACTTCCGGACATTTCCCTTGCAGGAATTGGAAAAATCCTCTGAAGAGCTTCCTTAAAGGGCAATGTCAACCTTCCAATAAGAACCAGGTCACTCACTTCAGGCCTTTCCCTGAAAACTTCCTCAAACTCATACAGTGAGGAGATCACCGAGGATGAAAAGTCAAAAGGTCTATCAACTAAATCTCCGTAATTTGAAGAACCCATACTCATTGATAGCACAAGCTTAACTTCTTCATCGGACACTTCCCTTGTGTAGTCAAAATCATCTATAAAAACTCTCGATTCCCCCTTAAAGAGTATTTTCCCTGCCAATCCCCTGAATCTATCAAGCAACTCTCCTCTTAAACCCTGCTTTCTCAACTCGGCATTTGAAAGCCCCGTTTCAAGAACAAATCTGTTAAAGAGGTAATTACCGAAAGTATCAACAAGGTGATACTCACCTAAGGGAATAACCGTTAGGAACTTCCCGCCAAAGGAGATTGAAGTTGTTTTATACCCTACATTTACAACTACTGTTTCCGGTGCAAAGAGGTTAAAATCATAGTAAACAGTTACGTTTCTCCTAAAGACGTTACCGAAAACCTCTCTTAAAACAAAGGTAGGTTTACCATAAAGGTAACCTGGAACAACTACCTCATTTAAGGGGAGTTCCGAAAGGGGAAACAGGGCAAATTCAACAATATCTGAAGCATCATAGAAAATATTGTCTATGTATATGTAGTCTTTCGCTGCGATATTATCAAGAAGAGAGAGGATTTTCCTCTTCACCTCAACAGGAACGCTGTTGTAGTTGACTTTAACTTCTTTAAAGAAGTTATCCTTTAACCTGAAAGAACTGCCGTTCAGGAATGAATCTGGATACCCGATGTAAATTTTCAAAATCTAACTACCTCTCCGTTAAATGCGTGTTCCTTCTGTTTTGTTGGATAACCATGAACAAAGACTGTTCTCTCCGGCTCAAGATTGTCAATCAGAGCTTCAACCTCTTTCCTGTCTGAGTGTGCAGAAAAGTGATGTCTCTTAAGCTCACATTTGAAACTTCTAAAGGATTTCCTGTCACTTAAAAGCCTATATCCAAAACTCTCCTCCACCATGTAACCGCTAAAAACCACAGCATTTCTTGGATTTTTAGAAATAAGGGAAGCGTAGACAAAGGATGGAGTTCCTTCCATTAACATACCAGATGTTGAAACTATGCAATCTGCTTCTCTTAAATTTTCCCTGCAAGCCTCCCTATAGGATAAACCTTCATAAAACGGTGCAGGTTGCACGTAATAGTTGAATAAAGCCTTACTCATCAAATTTTCATATACATTTGATACCTCTCTTGCAAGACCGTCAACATAGGTTACCATCGGAGGGATATGGCCATGTTTCATACCTTCAGTGAGAAGCTCTATAATCTCCTGTGCTCTTCCCAGGGCAAAAACGGGAATGAGAATCTTCCCCTTCCTTTCAAAAACATCTCTTACAGTTTCATAAAATTCCTCAACTGCCTTTTCCCTGTCAAACCTTCTATTTGAGTAGTAATAGGTGCTTTCACACACAGCAAATGAAACCCTCTCTCCTGGCAAAACTGCCGAAGGGGCTGTTAACTGATGACCAAGCGATATATCTCCAGTATGGTATATAGACTTTGAATCGCCATAACTTATAAGAAACGATGAAGCACCAAGTATATGGCCAGCAGGGAGAATTTGAACTTCAACGTCCTTTACTACAACCTTATCGAAGAAATTCCTCCTTTCAATCCTTGAAAGAGCCTCATCAAGCAATCCATATTCCCTCAATTCCTCTTCACTGCTTTCGCCAATAAACCTTACTTTAATTGCATCCTCAACCATGAGTGACAGAAGCTGAGCTGTTTCGTGTGTCATGTAAATTGGTGTATCGGGGAAAATGGAGGATAAAATATGAAAGCTACCACAATGATCCACATGTGCATGAGTTATGAATATCGCATCAAGAGAAGATGTTAGGGACTTTAAAAGTTCAAAGTTCGGGAAAGGTTCACTCCTTTTAAACCTTATACCCGAATCTATAAGTATCTTTACTCCATCAATGATGTAAAGATATGAACTTGCTCCAATCTCGTTTCCCCCACCGAGGGGAATCATGAAATTCTTCATAAGATTAAAAGTTAGTCCTATCTACCATAAAGTCCAACAAGCTCGCTCTCTAATATTACATGACCTTCTAATGCGGAAAGGAATTCAGACCTTGAAACAGCAGAAGGTATTCCAAGCTCAGGGATATCAAGAGCAAACAGGATGAAGAAATACCTGTGAGGCCTGCCGGGAGGAGGACAGGGACCTCCATATCCAACCTTTCCAAAACTGTTCACCCCCTGCTTTATTCCGTACTCCATAACTGAAGCAGGAGGAACGTCTTCAGGTAACCCCTCAAAAGTTGAAGGAATATCATAAATTATCCAATGCGTGAAAATACCCCCAGGAGCATCTGGATCATCAACAATAAGTGCATAACTTTGAGTTCCATCGGGAACGTCAACGAAAATCAATGGAGGTGAGATATTTTCACCATCACACGTGTACTTAATTGGTATATATTCTCCATTGCCAAATGCAGGACTAAAGAGTTCCATATCCCCTCCCAAAAAAGTTAGT
>CAZJFY010000095.1:0-4338 GCA_964545225.1 uncultured bacterium
AAATTTGTAGATAAAGTAATTGGAAATTACTTTTTTGACATAATTCGTCGTTTCGCTTATTGGAATAAATACGTCAACAAATAAAATTAAATCCTCATTGGATTTTAAATCCCAGAAGTTGGATGCAATTTTTTTCATCCTTGTAGGTCCAGCATTGTAAGAAGCAACTGCTATTGGAAGGGATTTCGTTTTCCTGACAAGTTCGGAAATGTAAAAGGAACCAAACCTGTAATTGATTTTCTCATTATAAAGCATGTGTATGCTAAAGCTTTCAATGTTTAATCTTTTTGCAATGTAACTTCCAGTTTTCGGCATTATCTGCATGAGGCCTATTGCTCCCGATTTTGAAACTGCAGCTTTATTGAAAAGGCTTTCCTGCCTTGCTATGGAAAGCGATAGGACGTCGTTCTTGAAAATTGATGGCCTTGGGTAGAGAATGGGAAGCAGGAAGGGTAGTTTTTCCATCTTGTTTTTAAATCTACTGGCTAATCTTATGGCTTTTTGGTAATTACCGCACATGTAGTTTGCAATAGCAAGGTCAAGTTTTGATAGTGAATTTTCATCAAGGAATTCTAAAAGGTAGCAATGCTTATTCTCAACTATGTATCTTATTCCGGTATCCTTTATGTCATTTTCACTGGGTTCTCTCCACTTCATGGACAGGGGCTTTTCCGACAGCATGAATCTGTAAAAAGAGAGGGATTCTGAGTTAAACTTGACTTTCTCTCTAAAGAACTTCCTCCTGATTGCAGTTTCCCACGCTTTATACTTTTCTCCTTTCAGTTCGGAAAGAAGCTGTTTTGCTCTTTTAAAATCTGCAGTTCTTATAAAGTACTTTGCCCTGTATTCTTTGTAGAGTTTCGTGTTTAGTGATTTCAGCTTTTCAACGAGTTTCCTGAATAGTGAGAGGTTTTTTATTAATGACCTGTCGAGCAGGAATTTCAAAGCTGAGATTTTCTTTTCCTCTTCAATGTTGCTGTTCAAGATAAAGTTTAGATTCTCAAGCTTCTTTTCCGTTTCTTGCTCAAGGAATATTAAGTAGAATTTAGCTTCTGGAGAGGGATTCTTCCTTAGGAGTTTAATGGCTTCTCTTTTCCTGCCAGTTTTAAAGAGTAGCTTTGCTTTTAGCAGCTCATACTCATAATCTTTCCTTTTTATTAAATGAAGGTATAAGGATGCTTTATCAAAATCCCTTTCTTTGAGGGCAGTTTTTACTTTTTGTTTTAGAATGCTATCGCTCAGAAGTTCCTTTCTGTTTCCAGGGTAGTTTATCAGTATCACTTCGTCGTAAAAGTTTGATTTCTCGAATACTTCTTTGAAAAGTTTCTCAGATTCATCATCCAATCCTTTTCCCAAAAGGGCAAGTGCTACTTTTAATTTAAGGTAACATTTGTTGGTGTTTTTCAGTTCGTCAATGTATTCCTGAGTTGAGATGTCGAATAGAACTTCTTTCAAAAATGGGCTGAAAGGCGAGTCCGGGTAACTATTTAAGAAATCTTTTATGCTTTCCTTTGAAGGTTGTTTTAAAACAGCAATGAAGCTATCAACCTGCCTTTTTGGAAAAGTAAAAGCGTTATTTGTAAAGAAAAGGGTAGCAAGTATAATTACCACATAAGTTTTCATGAAATCAATTATATCAGGTAAGTATGTTGAACTTTAAAGTTTTGGCTTGTGATGGAAGGGCAAGGTATGGCGTTTTAGAGACTTCCCACGGGAAAGTTGAGACACCTTGTTTTATGCCAGTAGGGACTGCAGGAGCAGTAAAGGGCGTCACCTGGGGCCTTATCAGGGATTTGGGATATTCTTTGGTTCTTTCCAATCTTTACCACCTGTATCTGAGGCCTGGAATTGAGTTGATTGAGGAGTTGGGAGGTATTCATAAGTTTATAGGCTGGAAAGGTGCAGTATTAACGGATAGCGGAGGTTTTCAGGTTTTTAGTCTTGGCGATTTAATGAAGATAACGGAGGAGGGGGTTTACTTCAGGTCTTTTATTGATGGGTCAAAGCATTTCTTCACTCCTGAGGTTGTTATTAATTATGAGGAGAGGATTGGCGTTGATATCGGGATGGTTCTTGATGAGTGCACTCCTTATCCTTCGACTAAAGAGTATGCAAAGCACTCTATGGAGAGAACTTTAAGGTGGGCTGAGAGGAGCGTTAAAGCGAGGAGGAGGAAGGAAACAGCGGTCTTTGGAATTGTTCAGGGTGGTGTTTTTGATGATTTGAGAGTGAAAAGTGCAGAGGAAACGTCAAAGCTTCCGTTTGATGGGTTTGCTATCGGTGGTGTTAGTGTTGGGGAACCAAAGGAGGACATGTATAGAATTACTGATATTGTTTCTTCAGTTCTTCCGGAGGGAAAACCCAGGTACCTTATGGGTGTGGGGAAACCTGAGGACCTTGTTTATGCAGTGAGCAAAGGTGTGGATATGTTTGATTGCGTTATACCGACAAGGAATGCAAGGAACGGTATGCTTTTTACCTGGAATGGAAAGGTTGTTATAAAAAATTCGAAGTATAGAAATGACTTTTTGCCAATTGATCCGGAATGTGGTTGTTATACCTGTAAGAATTTTTCAAGGGCATACTTGAGGCATCTCTTCATTTCAAAGGAGATAAATGCCGTTATCTTGAATACAATTCACAACCTTTACTTCTATGAGGAGCTTATGAGAAAGATGAGAGAAGCCATCAGGGAGGGGAGGTTTCAGGATTTTAAGGAGGAGTTCTTGAGTAGATATAAGCCGTAGTAGTTATTTCTTTCCAAGTTTCCCCTGAAGTTTGTAGCCATAGCTTCCAAGTTTGAGAAGGTTTATGTTTATCATGAACTGATAATCGATTGTATTATCAAAGTTCTTGAGCCATCTGTAGGTTATATTTCCGCTCCAGCATCCCCTATCAAGGTTAACCCTGTAAATTCTCTCCCTGTCGTGGGAGAGCTTTATATCGTATCTTTCTTCAAAGGAAAAGTTTAAGAACCTGTTAACAGGTATTCCAAATCCCCATCTCAGGTAATTTGAGTTTAACGTATCTGTAAAATCGTAATAGTGGTTTACCCAGAAGTCAATCCATTTAAAATTAGCAGAGAGAAATGTATTAAGGTTTCTAACATCTCTTTCGTGCGGGGAATAGTAAACTGTTTCTCTCAGGAAGATATTTTCAAGAGGGTTTGTATCTATGTCAAGTTTCCAGGTTTCCCAAGGATTTTCCCTGTTGTAGAAATTGTAGTTTCCTTCAAGAGAAAACCTTGCTACCTGTTTTGATTTAAGGTATATGTATGATGTTACTGCTGGTATAAGGCTTTTCTGTTTTTCAATTCTGTCGGAAACGTCGTATTCTGGAAGGTTTTCCTGGTCCTCATTCTCTGTAAACTTGAATGCTATTTCAGGGTTTATGGAGAGCGCAAAATCCCTGTTAAAGTAGTAATAGAAGTTTGAGAAGCTTCTATTTTCAAATTTGAAGATTCCCCTTGTTGACGTCGAAGTGCTGTTCAGGGATCTGTCGTAATAGCTAAATAGATAGTTAACGGTTGTAGTGTTCTTAACCTTGCCAAGGAGTACGCTGTACCTTAAGCCAGGTTGAGCGTTCAGTCTAATCCCCTTGTACCCTTTTTTCCTGTAAAAGTATGTAGCATCTGAATCGAAGTTAAAGGTTAAGGGGGTTTTAAACAGGGGCATATCCATTAAGTAAAAATTCAAGTTTGGAACTTTCTGGAACACGTAATCTGTTGAACCATCAAGTCTGTCAAGGTAAACCGTGTTTAGGTTAAAAATGGCGTGCTTCCACAGCTTTGAATAGGTTGCATCTGATTTTGTGTATTTGCTTGTTTTTGATTCTATATCAAATACGTCAACATCCTTGTAGTAACTCCTGTTGCTTACTGCTTCAATATCAACGTTCCCATAGGAGAACTCTGAAGGCCAGTAGCTGTGTTCAAAAGAGAGTTTCCATCTATTTGCTTCATTCTCTTTCTTGAAGTGATGGAATTTAAGTTTCCCTTTGCTATATTGTGCTGTTAAGTACCTTAACTCTAACTCTTTCCCTTCCCCATTTTTTGTTCTCTTTTCATAAGTTAAAGTGACATCAGCACTTCTTCCAAGAACGATGTAAAGAGGTTGTTTGTATATGAAGCCATCATCGCTTTTATATCCTATCCTTGGTATGAGAAGGCCCGACTTTCTTTTTCTGATTAACGAGCCACTTAGGTAGGGTGAAGCAACTATAGGTATCTCTTTAACCCTGAACGTTACCCATCTTCCCTCAAAACTTTCTCCAAGAAGAATTCTGAACTTCTTTGCACCAAGAGACCAATCTGGGCATTTGTGCTTGCAGGGCGTATAA
>CAZJFY010000096.1:0-4228 GCA_964545225.1 uncultured bacterium
TGGTCATGCTTGGTGAGCTTGGTGGAGACCTTGAATACAAGGTTGTTGAGGCTTTGAAAGAGGGACTTATCACAAAACCAGTAATTGCCTGGTGTATAGGAACTATATCCAAGTACTTTGCAGGTGAAGTTCAGTTTGGGCATGCTGGAGCAAAAGCAGGTGCTGATAGGGAGACAGCAGATGCAAAGAACGCAGCACTTAAAGAAGCTGGTGCTATCGTTCCAGATTCCTTTGATGAGTTTCCGGAGAAGATAAGAGAGGTTTACGAAAAGCTTGTTTCTGAAGGAAAGATAGGCGAAATACATGAACCTCCAGTTCCTGAGCTTCCTATGGATTACGCAAAGGCTGTAAAACTTGGCAAGATAAGGAAACCCACAAACTTCATATGTACGATATCTGATGACAGGGGAGAGGAAGCTACTTACTGCGGACTACCTATAAGCGAGGTCGTTGAGAAGGGCTACTCAATTGCTGATGTAATAGGATTGCTCTGGTTTAAGAAGAAGTTTCCAGAATGGGCTTCAAAGTTCATTGATATGGTGATAAAGGTTGTTGCTGACCACGGTCCTTGCGTTTCAGGTGCCCACAATGCAAAGGTTACAGCAAGAGCTGGCAAGGACTTAATGTCTGCCCTTGCAACAGGTATACTAACCATAGGACCAAGGTTTGGTGGTGCTATTGATGGTGCGGCTAAGTACTTTAAGTTTGCTAAAGAACAGGGCATGGATCCTTATGAGTTTGTTGATTACATGAAAAACGTTGAAAAAATTCCAATTCCCGGTATTGGACACAGAATTAAGTCAACGAAAAACCCTGACAAAAGGGTAGAGCTTCTCAAGAACTTTGCAAAGGAAAACTTCCCTTCAACAGAACTCCTTAACTATGCACTTGAGGTTGAGAAGGTTACAACATCAAAGAAGGAAAACCTTATACTTAACGTTGACGGAACGATAGGCGTTCTTCTTGTTGATATGTTTAGGAATCTTGGCTATTCAGATGCAGAAATAGATGAGCTTATAAATGCTGGAGCTTTCAATGCTTTCTTTGTTCTTGGAAGAAGCATTGGCTTCATCGGGCATATACTTGATGAGAAACGTCTTGCAATGCCTCTCTACAGGCATCCGTGGGATGACGTTCTTTATGATGTGAAGAGACCGGAGGGAACTTAAGACTGCCACCTAAAGGGCTGCTTCAAGCAGCCCTTCCACTTCACTGCTATCCTAAAGCCTTCTGTCATAGAACTACAAGTAGAAGTCTAATGCTATAATCTCCCAATAAAATCTGGAGGATCAAAAAATGAGAAAGGGCAGTAAGCTTTATGAAGGAAAAGCTAAGGTTTTATACGAGACGGATAGTGAGAATTTGCTTATACAGCATTTTAAGGATGATGTTACCGCCTTTGATGGAGTGAAACATGAAGTCCTTAAAGGTAAAGGGACGATTAATTGTGCTATAACTTCCAAGATTTTTAAGTTCCTTGAGGAAAACGGCATAAAAACCCATTTTGTTGAGAGGATTGCACCAAATGAGATAGTCGTAAAAAAATGCGAGATCATTCCAGTTGAAGTTGTAGTGAGGAATATAGCTGCTGGGAGTTTTTCTAAAAGGTACGGAATACCTGAAGGGGAAAAGCTAAAGGAGCCAATTGTTGAATATTTTTATAAATCTGATGAGCTTCATGATCCAATGGTTTGTAAGGAACATGCTGTTTTCTTCGGTTGGGCTTCAGGTGATGAGATTGATTTTATGTCTGAAACTGCAAAAAGGGTAAATGCTTTACTGTCTGAGTTCTTTAAGAACATTAGCATTATGCTTGTTGACTTTAAGCTTGAATTTGGAAGACACAAAGGGGAAATTCTGCTTGCTGATGAAATTACTCCAGATTCGTGTAGACTCTGGGATATAACTACCGGTGAGAAGCTTGATAAGGACAGGTTTAGAAGGGATCTTGGAAATGTTATAGAGAGCTATAAAGAGATATACAGGAGAATTGAGGACAGGTATGGAGAGTAAGGGAAAGTTTTCCGTTGTAGGTGATGTTGATAAGGAGATGAAGATCGTTCTTGAAAGGTATAGGGAGCCAGAAAACATAAAGAGAGTTCTTTCTGGTATGCGGCCAACAGGTAAGCTTCATCTTGGAAATTACTTTGGAGCGCTTAAGACCTGGTTAAAGCTTCAGGAGAGGGCTGAGAGTTTCTTCTTTATTGCAGATTGGCATGCAATAACGACTTCCTATCATGACCTTTCATTTTTAAAACAGAACACACTTGATATGATGGCAGATTGGCTTGCCTGCGGTATAAACCCTGAAAGGTCAACGCTTTTTGTTCAATCATTCGTCAAAGAGCATGCAGAACTCTATCTTCTCCTTGGCATGGTTGTTCCGGTAAAGTGGCTTGAAAGGAATCCGACTTACAAGGAGATGATGGAGAATTTAAAAGATAGAGAGCTTGCAACCTATGGCTTTTTAGGTTATCCTGTGCTTCAAGCAGCGGATATTCTGATGTACAAAGCTGACGTTGTCCCGGTTGGCATAGATCAGGTGCCCCATCTTGAACTCACAAGGGAAATAGCAAGAAGGTTTAATAACCTCTTTGGAGTGGTTTTCCCGGAACCTCGCCCCTTCCTCTCCGAAGCTCCAAAGCTTCCAGGACTTGATGGGAGGAAGATGAGCAAAAGTTATGGGAACTGCATTTATCTTTCTGATACGGAGGAAGAGGTTAATAAAAAGGTTATGAGTATGTTCACAGACCCATCAAGAGTGAGGAAAACCGATCCGGGCCATCCCGAGACGTGCCCCGTTTTTGCATATCATAAGATATTCACAGATTCGAAAAGGGTTTCTGAGATTGAGTTAGAGTGTAAAAGTGCAGAGATTGGGTGCGTTCAATGTAAAAGGGAATTGGCAAAAAATTTAAATTCCTTTCTCGATCCAATAAGGGAAAGGAGAAATTACTATATTTCGCATAAGGGAGAGATGGTAGATATATTCATTGAAGGTGCAGACAGGGCAAGGGAAATTGCAGTTAGTACAATGGAAGAGATAAGGGATTTAATGAACTTCTTGAAGGTAGATGGTGAAGTTTAACAGAGCAGTAAGAATCAGGCTTTTCATATTAGCCTTCCTAATCTTTCTCCTTCTTAGCCATTTAAAGAGCGTTTTCAATTAGGTAATCATGAACAAAGATAGAGAATTCATGGAACTTGCCATTAAAGAGGCATTAAAAGGGAAGGGAAAGACGCTTCCAAATCCTTCCGTTGGCGCAGTTATTGTTAAAAACGGGAGGATAATTTCAAAGGGATATCATAAAAAGGCTGGTTTACCTCATGCAGAAGTAGAAGCTATAGAGAGTGCAGGGGAAAGTTTAAAAGATGCCACAATGTACGTTACGTTAGAACCTTGTAACCATTACGGCAAAACTCCCCCATGCACAGAGAGGATAATTAAAGAGGGTATCAGGAGAGTTGTTATAGGGACAAGAGACCCGAATCCTGTTGCAAGAGGAGGGATTGAGAAGCTCAAATCAGCGGGCATTGAAGTAGAGGTTGGTATTCTTGAAAGGGAGTGCAGAGAGCTTATTGATGATTTCACAGTAAATGTTAAATACAGCAGAGCTTTTGTCTCCTTAAAAGTTGCTTCAACTTTAGATGGAAAAATAGCAACCTGGAAGGGTGAATCCAGGTGGATAACTTCTGAAGAATCAAGGAGGCTTGTTCATAAAATTAGAAGTTTTCATAATGCCGTTATGGTTGGTATTGGTACAGTTATAAAGGATGACCCTCTCCTAAACGTTAGATACTTGAAGGTTGAGAAGCAACCTTTTGCAATTGTTGTTGATAGGGAATTGAAAATTCCAATTAACTCAAAGATCTTGAAGCAAAGGGCGAAAGAACTTTTGATTCTTACTTCTGAGGAGTCTTTGCTGTCGTATAAGGCTGGAATTCTAAAGGACTTTGGGGTGAGGCTTGTGCCAGTTCCTGTTAAAAACGGAGAGCTTGATATTCAGGAGTTCCTAAAAATGGCAGGGGATTTTGGGATATACAGCGTGATGGTTGAAGGGGGAAGCAAGCTTTCCTGGAGTCTTATTAGAAATAACCTTATTGACAAGCTTTACATATTCTATGCTCCTAAGATTATAGGGGGTAGCGGGATATCGATGTTCTCCGGTGGCGTTGAGAGGCTATCTGAAAGCTATAACGTTGATATCTATAGTGTTGAAATGGTGGG
>CAZJFY010000097.1:0-4204 GCA_964545225.1 uncultured bacterium
GAACTAAAGTTTGTTCTCTGGGAAAAAGGAGGGAAGAGTTTCAAGGACTATTCCCGGTTTAACCCAACATCAGTAAGCGTTGTTATCGGACCGGAAGGAGGACTTGACAGCAAGGAAATAGAAACGCTAAAGTCAAAGGGATTCCACGTCATACACCTTGGTAAGAGAATACTGAGAGCTGAAACAGCAGCCATAGCCTCTCTTTCGGTTGTTCAGTTTCTATGGGGGGACCTGGGATGAAAATCTTAGGAGAAAAGGAATACAAAGGCATAATCTTGAAAGTGATTCATGGGGATATAACTGATGAGGATACAGAAGCAATTGTAAATGCAGCAAATTCAAGGCTAAAACACGGAGGCGGAGTTGCAGGAGCAATTGTAAGAAAAGGGGGGAAAGTGATACAGGAGGAAAGTGACAAGATTGGATTTGTCCCAACAGGAAAAGCTGCTATAACCTCAGCAGGAAAGCTAAAGGCAAAGTACGTAATACATGCAGTGGGACCTGTTTGGGGAGAGGGTAATGAGGAGGAGAAGCTAAGAAGCGCAGTAAAATCAGCCCTTGAAATCGCTGATGAAAAGGAAATTAAATCAATAGCCATTCCAGCAATAAGTACAGGGATTTTTGGATACCCAAAAGAGAAAGGAGTAAAGGTAATCTTTGATGAAGTTATCAAATACATAAACCAGCATGAGAACACAAGCATAAAGGAAATCCACTTTACAAACATTGACGAATTTACATCAAGGCTCTTCCAGGAGGAACTCAAAAAGCTTTGATATAATTGCACCACGGGAGAGCTGATGGCAAAAATAACCTATCTAAGAATATCTGTCACCGACAGGTGTAACTTCCGCTGCAAGTACTGTATGCCGTCCGGAATAAAACAGTTCATCCCTCATGAAGAAGTCTTAAGGTATGAAGAGATAATAGAAATCACCAAGGCATTTTCAGAATTTGGAATAGAAGCAGTGAGAATAACGGGGGGAGAACCCTTAGTAAAAAAGCAGATTGAAACCTTAATTGAGAAGATAAGTCAGATACCTGAAATTAAAGATATATCAATGACAACCAATGGTTACAAGCTCAAGGAAATGGCAGCAAAACTGAAAAAATCGGGATTAAATAGGGTAAATGTAAGCGTGGATTCCCTGAAGAAGGAAAAGTTTAAGTTCATGACCGGAGTTGATGGACTCGAAAAAGTAATAGAAGGGATTAGGGAATCTATAGAGCAGGGGTTAAACCCTGTTAAAGTAAATACCGTGCTTATTAGGGGATTTAACGACGATGAAATTGAAGATTTTGTCATCTTTTCCGACAAGTTCGGAGTTGATGTAAGATTTATAGAGCTCATGCCGGTTGGAGGGAAATTCTTCTCAAGGGAGCATTTCGTAGCCGCTTCCGAAATGAGGGAAAAGGTTGAAAGCATGTTTGGTGAGCTTGAGCCGATAAAGGGAAAAGGAAACGGACCAGCAAAGCTCTTTAAAGTGAAAGGAACTAACGCCAGAATCGGATTCATAACTGCAATAAGCGAACACTTCTGCGACAGCTGCAACAGATTAAGACTTACATCTGACGGTAAACTCAGGCTTTGTCTAATGAGGGATGACGAGATAGACCTTAAATCAATAATAAGAGGAGACAATCCAGAGAAATTGAGGGAAGCGATAAGGATTGCACTGGAAAGGAAATCTATGGTTAACGGAATAGAAGCGTTAAAAAGCATTGGATGTGATAGAAAGATGTTCACGATTGGAGGTTAATGTGAGAACCGTGGATGTTTCATCAAAGTTTGATACATTAAGAACGGCAAGAGCTAAAGGAAGGATAAAGCTCTCTCCAGAAACCGTTAAGCTCATAAAGGAAAAAGGAATTCCAAAAGGGGACGTTCTATCATCAACTCAGATTGCAGGAATGTATGGAGCAAAGAAAACAGCCGAACTTATACCCTTTTGCCATCCAATACCTATTGACCATATACAGGTAACAACAAGCGTTGGAGAAGATTACATTGAAGTTGAATCTGAAGTGAGAGGTATCTGGAGAACAGCTATGAAGTTGAAGCTGTAATGGCAGTGAGTATTGCACTTGTAAACATATATGACATGTGCAAAGCCTATGACAAGAACATGGTAATTGAAGACATAAAACTTGTTTCAAAAAGCGGTGGGAAATCGGACTGGGCAGATGACCTAAAAGGAATTAAGGCAGCAGTGATAACGGTTAGCGATTCTGCCTCAAAGGGAGAAAGAGTAGACAAAAGCGGAGAGGAAGCAAGAAGCATACTTGAAAGCTACGGTGCAGAAATCATAGGTTACTCTGTTGTCCCTGATGAAAAGGAAAAGATAAAAGAGGAGATAAAGAAATTTGAAGAAGCTGGAGCTAACCTCATCATCACATCTGGGGGAACAGGTTTCAGCAAGAGAGATGTAACACCTGAAGCAACTCAGGAACTAATAGAAAAGGAGATGGTTGGATTCAGCGAAGCCATGCACGTTCTTGGAATAAGAAACACGCCAAAAGCAATAATGTCAAGAGCAAAGGCTGGCGTTTTAAAGGAAAACTGCATAGTAATAAACCTTCCGGGAAGCACAAAAGGAGTGAGGGAAAATCTAAACATGTTTGCACCTCTGATAAAACACGCCTTAAAGATGACAAGAGGCGAAGGGCATTGAAGGTTTCAACTTGCATACTTGCCGGAGGGAAAAGTAGAAGGTTTAAAAAGGACAAGCTTTTTCAAATATTCAGGGGGAAAACTTTAATTGAAAACGTTATCAGGGCTGCAGGAATTTCAGATGACGTTTTCATAGTTGGGAAACCTGCTTTTAAGTTCCTTTACTTGAGTGCAAGGTTCATACCTGAAAGTTATCTGGATCAGGCTCCAATTTACGGAATTGCAACAGGATTAAGAGCAGCTAAATACAGCAAAGTTCTTTTCCTTCCGGGAGATGTTCCCCTTTTAAAAACAGATGTTGTGAAATTCCTTTCAGAACTTCAACCTCCTTCCGTTCTCACAGAAAACGGAAAACTGCACTCCCTCATGTGCGTTCTCTCAAAGCTTAATCTCCCGACTGTTGAGGAAATGATTGGGAAGAAAGAGCTTGCACTGTATAAGCTCCATGAAAAACTAAAAAGCAGAAAAATCAGCTTTAAGAGGATAGAACACCTTGACTACAGTAAAAGCTCCCTTAAAAACATAAATACCCAGGAGGAACTTCGTGAAGCCATCAATTGATGAAATCGTTGAAAGGATAAAAAAGAGGAGCAAGCCTGAAAACCTCGGGATGATTCTTGTCCATAACGGAATTGTAAGGGGGAGTTCAAAATCCGGTGGGTCTGTAAAGGGAATGAACCTTTCCTACAACAGAGATAAGCTCAATGAGCTTGTAAAAGAAATTGAGAGCAGAGAAGGCATTGAAGCAGTTGAAGTCTGGATAAACGAAGGAAAGCTTGAAGTGGGAGATGAGATAATGATTGTCGCAATCGGTGGAAGGTTCAGAACTGACGTTTTACCTGCTTTTGAAGAGATGATTAAACGCATAAAAGCTGAAGTTGTCAAAGAAGTTGAAGTTCCGTAAAAATCACTTTTCTTTTTTCAACATTCTCTTAAAATCTTCTACAGTAAGCTCAGCACCTTTTAATAGCTTGTCAGTCATATTGCTACTTCCACTGATGTGAGGTTTATTAGCTCAACTTCTGGTATCTCTTCTCCCTCCTCAAGCCTGTCCATTATGTGCAATCTTATAGCATCCTTAATATTTTCTAAGACTTCTTCATATGTGTCTCCCTGTGTATAACACCCCTGCAACCCCGGACAATAAGCGAAGTATCCGTCTTTGTCCTTCTCTATGACTACAGAAATCTTATATACTCTCATATTCACACCCCAGCAACTTTTTAAGTTAAATAATAAATTTTATCTTAAACTGTCAATACTACCTTAAAAGCTAAATCAAAGCCTGGGAAGGAACTCCATTCAAAGACGTTTCTATTTTCTTCTGTTTTTCAAGTGTAGCATTAATGACATTCAAAAGGAGTAGTATAATTCATGAAACGCGAAAACATGGAAAATTACATGCTTAAAACCTTATGCAGTACTTGCTATCGAAGAAATCAACTTTCGAGGAAAATCATGAAGAAGCTACTTTTACTGTTAGGTGCTACATTGACAGTCTCCTTTTCCCATGCAGCTGAAAAAAGAACTCTT
>CAZJFY010000098.1:0-4168 GCA_964545225.1 uncultured bacterium
CTGTCAACAAAGTTTGCTAAAATTGGCTGACAAAAGGAGGTGGCAAATGATTACTGGAAAATTCCCTCAGCTAAGACCGAGAAGGTTAAGAAAGAACGAAAATATCAGAAGAATGGTGAGAGAAACAAATCTCAGTGTAGATGACCTCATATATCCGCTCTTTGTCGTTGAAGGAGAGGGCATAAAAGAGGAAATAGTTTCCATGCCTGGACAGTATAGGTACTCAATAGATACTCTCATTAATGAAGTTAAAGAAGTAAAAGATCTTGGAATACCTGCGATTATTCTTTTTGGAATTCCGGAACATAAAGATGAACTTGGAAGCGATAGTTTTTCAGATAAAGGGATAATTCAAAGGGCAATAAGAGCCATTAAGGAGAAAGTACCTGAAATTTATGTCATTACAGATGTTTGTTTCTGCGAGTACACATCCCATGGACACTGCGGCTACCTAAGGTGCGAAGGGGATGTCTGCGACGTTGATAACGATAAAACGCTACAGCTTTTGGGAAAGCAAGTTGTTTCCCATGCAAAAGCTGGAGCTGACATGGTTGCCCCTTCAGGCATGATGGACGGTATGGTGAAAGCTATAAGAAATGCCCTTGACGGAGCAGGATACACGGAAGTACCCATAATGGCATACTCAGCAAAGTACGCATCAGCCTACTATGGACCTTTCAGGGATGCCGCTGAATCTGCACCTTCATTTGGAGATAGAAGAAGTTACCAGATGGACCCAGCAAACTCGGATGAAGCCTTAAAGGAAGTAGCTCTTGACATTGAGGAAGGAGCAGATATTGTCATGGTAAAACCTGCACTCTCATACATGGACATAATAAGGAGAGTTAAGGAAACATTTGGATATCCAACTGCGGCTTACAATGTTAGCGGTGAATACTCAATGGTTAAAGCTGCAGCTCTTAACGGATGGATAGATGAAAAGAGAACTGTTCTTGAAACTCTAACATCAATGAAAAGAGCTGGAGCTGACCTGATACTTACATACCACGCAAAGGATGTTGCTAAGTGGCTTAGCTAAAGAACTTCCAGAATTTAGGGATAAACGCAGGAACTCTTTCCCTGTACTTTAAGTAATCCTCTCCAAACCTCTCTGCGTTTTCCATTTCTTCAACTTTTAATGCAAAATAAATGATATAGGCTGAGTCAAGAACCGAAACAATAAAAAATCCCAGGGAGTTAAAGAGAAAAGCTATGCCGAAGAGAAGCATAATAAAGCCATCAAAGGCAGGATGCCTCACTACGGAAAAAATTCCCTTCGTAACAAGTTTGTTCGTGGTTCCCCTTGGTATGTCGCTTTCTCTTCCGTAAACTTTAAGCGTTCTTCCAGCAACAGAAGCAATTGAAATACCCAAAACTATCAGCAAAAATCCTGCAATTTTTAAAACTCTTCCACTTTCAAGTATAGGAGGTAGAGAAAAAATCTTATCCGCACCAAAACCTATAAACAGGGAAAGGGTAAAACCGATAACCGCCCTTTTTGACTTCTTCTTAAACTCTTCAGCAAGCTCCATATTAATCAAATATAACCGTCTTGTTGTCGTAAACAAGAATTTTGTTTTCTAAGTGCCACTTAACTGCCCTTGCAAGAACGATTTTCTCCAGATCCCTTCCCTTCCTTATTATATCCCCAACGCTATCCCTATGGCTAACTCTGACAACATCCTGTTCGATTATAGGTCCCTGATCAAGGTCTTCAGTTACATAGTGACTTGTCGCTCCAATTATCTTAACTCCTCTCTCGTAAGCTCTGTGGTATGGCTTTGCCCCAACAAACGCAGGAAGGAATGAGTGGTGAATGTTTATTATTCTGTTTTTGAACCTATCAACAAATTGATTGCTCAAAATCTGCATGTACCTTGCAAGAATAACAGTATCCACGTTTTCCCTTTCAAGAAGCTCAATTTCCCTCTTTTCAACTTCAAGTTTGGTCTCTTTAGTTTTGGGGAAACAGTAAAAGGGAATTCCAAACATCTCCACAGCGTGTCTCAAATCCTCGTGATTGCTTATAACTAACTTCAAGTTTCCGTTAAACTCACCTGCTTTAAACCTGTAAAGCAAGTCGTACAAGCAGTGATCATACTTGGAAACAAAAATTGCAACGTTTGGAACAAAACTGCTGAATTTAATTTCCCAATTCATTGAGAACTTGTCGGCTATCGGCTTGAAATGGAAAGCGATTTTATCCTTCGGAATACTGAACCCGGAAAGCTCCCACTCTATTCTCATGAAGAAGGTGCCCTTTTGAAAGTCAATGTGCTGGTCAGCGTGGATGATATTCCCATTGTTTTTCGCTATAAACCCTGTTATTTCAGCAACAATTCCCTTTCTATCAGGACAGGATATGAGAAGAATTGCGGTTTCACCCATGTTTACTCCACAGTAACGCTCTTTGCAAGGTTCCTCGGCTGATCAACATCGTAACCAAGAAAATCTGCAATGTAGTAAGCAAAAAGCTGTAGGGGAACAACATTAACAAGAGGAGACAGGTACTCATCTGTTGGCAAGACTTCTATGGTAAAGTCAGAATTTCCCTTAATGAAATCGTCTCCTGAATTTACTATGGATATAACCTTCCCTTTCCTTGACCTTACTTCCTGAATGTTGGATATAACCTTTTCATAAACCCTTCCCTTCGTAGCGATAAAGATCACAGGCATATTCTCATCAATAAGTGCAATAGGACCATGCTTCATCTCTCCAGCCGGGTAACCTTCGGCATGTATATAGGAGATTTCCTTTAACTTTAAAGCTCCTTCAAGAGCTATAGGATAGTTAACATGCCTGCCAAGATAAAGTGCATCCTTTGCTCTGTAAAAATTAAGGGCTACCTCTTTCACTATGCCCTTTTCCCTTTCCCTGTTGAGAAATTCTTCAACCTTTGAAGGAACAAGCGTAAGCTCGTTTATGAGCGGTTCCGCCTCTTCAAAGCTCATAACCTTCCTGCTTATTGAAAGTTCAAGGGAAAGCATGAAAAGCGCAGTTAGCTGTGTTGTAAACGCCTTTGTTGAGGCAACGCTTATTTCAGGACCAGCATGAGTATATATGACGCTGTTCGCTTCCCTTGTTGCAGTTGAACCTATAACGTTGCATATTGCCACAACTTTTGCTCCCCTATCCCTTGCAAGTCTCATAGCAGCTAAAGTATCGGCGGTTTCTCCGGACTGCGTAATGGCGATAACAAGGGTATTCTTATCAACCACAGGATTTCTGTACCTATACTCCGAAGCATAGTCAACTTCAACAGGTATTCTGGCAAAGTTCTCAAAGTAAAATTTTCCAATAAGCCCTGCGTGGTATGATGTTCCACACGCTACAATGTGAATGCGGTTAAATTCAGAACCATCTATACCATCAAGGTATATTTCACCCTTAAGCCTTGAAATTCTTCCGCTTATAGTATCGGCAATAGCCCTTGGTTGCTCAAATATCTCCTTTAACATGAAATGCTTAAAGCCAGCTTTTTCCGCTTGAGACACCGACCAGGGAACAACGTTAACCTCTTTTTTCACAGGCTTGCCATCCTTATAGAACTTTACTGAATCCCTTTCAACAACTGCAACATCTCCATCATCAAGAAAAACAACTCTGTTTGTATAGGAAAGGAAAGCTGGAACATCAGAAGCTACAAAGTTTTCACCCTCCCCAGTTCCAACAACTAAAGGACTGTCTTTCCTTGCACACACAATCCTGTCCGGCTCAAAAGAGCTTATGACACATATGGCATAGGAACCTCTCAACTTTGATACAGCATTCTCAACTGCACTCAAAAGCCCTCTACCCTCTCTTACTCCCTCTTCAATAAGGTGAGCAATGACCTCGGTATCGGTTTCAGACTTGAACTTGTGTCCTTTTAACTCAAGCTCTCTTCTTAAATCTACATAATTTTCAATTATTCCATTATGAACAACCGCGATTTTTCCCGTACAATCTGTATGAGGATGTGCGTTTTCATCGCTTGGAACTCCGTGAGTTGCCCACCTCGTATGTCCGATTGCAACATTTGAATTTAAAGGAACACCCCTGAGCTCAGTCTCCAAAGCCCTTATTCTCCCAAGCTTTTTAAAAATTTTTAAACCGTTATCAACAATAAGTGCAATTCCCGAAGAATCATATCCCCTATACTCAAGCCTTTTTAAGCCATCAAGAA
>CAZJFY010000099.1:0-4055 GCA_964545225.1 uncultured bacterium
ACTTCTGAAAACTTTTTAGGTCTGTATTTCCTTGGAATCGCAACGTAACCCATTTTGCTCCCTTTCACTTGGTCTTTGCAGTGTAAACTCCATCCCACTCTTCGGGTGGATTCCGGAGAAGTTCCCTGCACCTCTCAGCCATTACCTTCGCAGGGTTAAAGTCAAGCTTCGAGAATAGTTTAAGTGCCTCTTCAAAGTGTGCCTTCCTGTAAAGTGAAAGAGCCTTTTCGTACACCTCTTTAATCTCTTCCTTCTCATCTCCCTTTTCAAGAAGGGTAAATATCCTTACGGGTTTTTTCTTACCCTTAACCCTTACCATATCAACTTCAACAACAAGAAATGGAAGTTCTTTATCTTTTACAGGAATAACCGTAAATTCAGAAGCAAGAACTCCCGTTTCACCAATCATGTAGAGTTTGTTAAGACCTTCAAGTCTTGAAGCAAGGTTAACTGTATCACCTATGGCAGTATATTCGAATCTCTTTTCGGAACCCATATTTCCAACAACAGCTTCTCCAGTATTAATTCCTATCCCTATTTTTATTTCCGGAAAGCCCTCCTGTTTTAGAATTTCGTTAACTTCATTCAACTTTCTGATCATCTCAAAACCGGTTATAAGAGCTTTCTCTCTATGATCCTTTACCTCCACCGGGGCGTTCCAGATAGCCATTATGGCATCACCAATATATTTATCAAGCATTCCCTTATTCTTCAGGACAATATCGGTCATTGGTGTCAGATAGGTATTTAAGAGTTTTACAAGTCTGTCCGGAGAAAGCTTTTCCGAAAGGGAAGTAAAACCTCTTATATCGGAAAAGAGAACCGTCACCTCTCTTTTTTCTCCACCAAGTTTCAATTTTTCCGGATCTTCAACTATCTCCTCTAATATTTCAGGTGAAACATAGGTACTGAAAACCCCCTTATAGAATTTTGCCTGTCTGTGCTTTAAAAAAGAGTCATAAGCTTCAAAACCAACTGAGAGGAGAAGTAGATCTACGTAAACAAACAGGTCATAGACAATCGTGTTCATGTAGAGATAGAAGATGCGGGCTACAACAAATGCAAGAGCAAAGAGGAAAAAGTAAAGAGGAATTCTTACACCCGGTTGAAAGAGAAAGTAAAAGAAAGATAGGAGGAGTGAAGAAAGAAAGAGGAGCAGGATTGTAAGGGGTATTGAGTCCACAAGGAGCTCTTCCTGAAGTGCATTTGAAACAAAAGTAACATGAAGGTAGGGACCGGGAACAAGCCCAAGAGGTGTGGCTCTTATATCCGTAACTCCAGCCTCAGATATTCCGACAATAACAATCCTGTTCTTTATTCTGTCTTCAGGAACTTTCCCTTCATAAAGATCAACGAAGGAAAACGAGTTTTCCTGATAGTCTCTAAGCGGGTAGAAGTTCAATATGACCGTTCCATCATTCCTCATTGGAATGGTGTAATTCCCAACCTGTAAGTAACCTTTTTTAAAAACCACATCTTTTCCGGTGTAAGCCCTTAAAACCTGAACTCCAACAGAAGGATAGACATTTCCTTCAAAAACAAATCCGAGAGGATACCTTCTGAAATTCCCATCTGGATCTGATATTGCGTTAAAAGTTCCGGATAGAAGACAACTCTCTGTTATTTCAGGAATGTTAACCTCAACGTAATCAACGTTTGGAAAGGGAACAACCTCCGGAACTCTGAAGAGAGCCGAATCCGAAAGAATATCAATCAGCTCTTCAGGTGGATTTTCCGTAGCCTTTTTTCTGATGAAAAAACCACAGGCAACGTTTTCCATATCTTCAATCGTTTCTGCAAGGTAGGCATCATCTTTTCTATTTGTCCTTTCAGAAAACACCATATCAAGTGCTACCACTCTGGCACTTTTTAACTTTCCAAGCCCTTTTGCAAATATTTCTCTATTCCATGGCCATCTTCCAAATCTGTTTATACTCCTTTCATCAACAAGGATAAGAATAATATCATCGGATAAGTTCTTTCTGTGGATCGAGTAGCTGAAATCGGAGACTCTGAGAGAAAGAGAGTAAAATGGTTCAACTTTTTTAAAGAGGAAGAAAGCCAACAAACAACTCATTAAAATAGCAACAAAAAAAGCAATGAAAAGTTTTTTCACTGCGGAGTATCCGTTTCAGGTATTGCAACATTTAGTTTTACTTTTCCATTTTCAAGCTCTATACTACTTATTGCTTCCATAACAGTTTCCTCTGTTATCTCCTCCTGCGTTATCTCCTGGGTCGTTTCTTCTGCAACCACATCGGTATATTCCTCAACATGGGATGTGACAGTTGTAACTATTTCTTCAGGAGAGGATACTTCTTCGGTTGGTACAATATCTTCGGCAGGTATCGGAGCGGTTACTTCGGGAGGTGGAACTTCTGCTACAGGTTGTTCCTGAGGTAGGGGGGTCTCTGCTGGAGGCTGTTCTAAAGGTGGTGCTTCTTCTGCTGCTGGAGGTTGCTCTGAATGTGGCATTTCTTCTGCTGAGGGTTGTTCCTGAGATGGCGGAGGTTGCTCTGAGGACGGCGTTTCAGCCGGAGGTTGCTCCTGAGATTGCGGAGGTTGCTCTGAAGAGGGTGTTTCTGCCGGAGATTGCTTCCCGGGAGATTCGGAGGACTTTTCTCCGGATGAAGTAGATGACTGATCAGAAGATTGCTGTGTGGAAGATGTTTTTTCTCCGGACTGCTTTTCTTCAGGCTTTTCTTCTTTCCCGGGTTCTTTAACTTTAAAAACTTTTTCAATAGTGGGTTTGCCAACGGTAACCGGCTTTGCAGGAGGTTTTCCGGGTTTTACAACTGTCGCCATATTTCTCTTTACAACCACTCTGTAGTGAGGGAGTTCCGGATTTACAACTTCAACTGCTCCTTCTCTCACAACTACCACAGAAACACCGCTATCAACTATTGTTGCAAGTTCGGTTCCTTTTACTCCAATCAGTGCTGTCGGTGTTTTTATTCTGTAAGCACCACGGGTGACCTTTGTTACTCTATAAACAACTTTTCCGGAAGGAGAATTAATAGTTGCTTCCTTTCCGGGTATGTATTTTTCAACTATAAGGCGGGAGCTCTCTTCAAGATGAACCCTCGTTTTATCTATGAAGGAGATATCCGCAAAACTCTTTCTCTTTGTTCTTACAACATCTCCAACCTCTATTTTTCCCTTTACTTTTTTATAGTTGATGCCCCTGAAGTTCCCCTTTTTAAGTATGGAAACCCTTCCTCTCGCTTTCTCAATTTTCCCGACAACCTGTGACAGAGCAGGAAGGCTAAAAACCACACTTAACACCAAACTCAACAAAACGCTTTTTATAATCCCATTCCATTCCTTCATCATGGGCGTAGTTCCTCTCATATCCACCCCTTAAGTAAACTTCTCCTCTTTTACCAATTTTCAGAGAAAGCTTTCCCGCAATCTCAGGTCTTACCGATCTTGTCGAATTCATGTATTTTGCAAATTTTACTTTTGGAGAAATAACAAGATTCAGATTTTCCGCAATTGCTAATTTCAAATTCTTACTCAGGGTAACGAAAACTTTATCATTCTCATCAGAATAGTTTTTATAGAAGAAAAAGAAGTTAAAGCCACCTGCAGACAGAAGAGTTTCAATCTGTAAATTGTCCTTATCCCGATTTATAAAGTTCCTTTCATAACCGGCAAGGAGAGAAAGAAATAGAGAAGAAAACTTTCTTCTTATTCCGGATTTTAACGTAAAAGAATAGTTACTGTTCATTGTATAGACGTAAGAAACGGAAGGAAGTACTACATCAAATCCGGAAAACCTTGCTGTTCTTTCAAGAGTAAGAACAGCAATATCAAGATCGCTGTTATCTCTGTTGTCAAATCGTTTTCCGAGAATGGAGAACGAATAACTTCCGAATATGTTTGAATTGATAACGGAAACAGAAACCTCTCTGTATCTGTCTTTTCTGCCTCTCTTTCCGAGTGGGACATCTTCAGGAACAAGATAGATGTTCGAATCATAGCCATAACGAAGGTCGGTTTTTACAGTGGTTTTCTTCCTGAAGATTCTGAACTTAATCTCTTCATCCTTAATT
>CAZJFY010000100.1:0-4033 GCA_964545225.1 uncultured bacterium
CTGATACTGTTAGGACATTTAAATATAATGGACGTTCCTCTCTTTCTTCTCTCGACCCTGATAAGGGTTATTGGATTAGAATTCTTAAAGCTGTAACTACGGAGTCCATAGAAGGAACTGACAAAAAGCTCATAGTGTACGCTGACAAGGAGTATAGCGAGCAGAATAAGAAAGATTTAACGATAACTGTAGCAGGGAAGACCGTAAAAGTAGAAGTTCCATCAAATGCAGAGAAACTTGAAATAAGGATAGTAGATTCCTCAGGAAAAGAAATAGCTGGTGGAATTGTTGTAAGTAAGGAAGATATTCAGGCGGGGCAATATGAAATTCCATCTGACAAAGTAAAGAACTTAGACAAAATAACATCAGTGGCTTACTACGTATTAGCAGCTAATCCATCCGGAGTTCCTCAGCCATTAAGCGGTGTAGAAGTTGTAAACCAGAATGGAGATGTTATTGGAAGAACAGATGCAAATGGAATTGTCTCTATTTCTACAGATGATGTTAATGAAGGAGATGTTTTAACTTTTGTTAAAGACGGTTACTCTGTCTGTAATGTAAAGTATTCAACTAACGAAGCTGTTAATTATATCTTCCTTTCCCCTGCTCAGACAGTAAGTGCTGATGAACTGGCAAGTGAAAATAGAGGAACATCCAGAGTTCTTTCCAGAAAACTTTATGGCTGGTATGGTGCCAAAACTATTGATAATAAAAAGGTTGCCTTTCTTGAAGTGCGTGACTTTTCAGTAGTTCCTGAGTTTGGTGAATTTGAACTTGCTCTTTCTCCACTTCCAGATACTTCTTCATTTGACGGTGCAGAAGTTCTTAAGGAAGATAAGTTAAAGGAAATAGAAAACGGAACAGAAAAGTGGGTTCCTCATATTATTACAGGAGTCCAGGCTCAGGTTTTGAAAAAAGGAAGGCGGGTAAGTGGTGATGATGTTAAATTTTCCAAAATTGACCAGCAGGGAGATGCAACAGCAAATCTAATTCTTACTAAGTTCTATCAAGATTCTGATGTGATTTTAACTGCTAAAGAAAAAGGAGGAGCTTTTATTAAGTTTTATAAATTTGATGGACAAGAATGGGAGGAAATAGACGGGGATAAAGTTAGTATCCTTAAAGTAGGTGAAATTGATGACAGTTTTTACAGAAGTAAGCTTCAGAGAGAGGGTTACAAGGATAATGACCTTGTAGCAATAGTTAAAGGACTTGACGGTTTTTACACAGTTGTTGGAACTCTGTGGACTAAAGAAACAACTGGAAAAGTAATAAATAACCTGACAGTCAAAGTTATAGATGTTGATGGAACGACAATAAAGAAAGCCAGGGTTACCATTCTTGACCAGAGTAAAGTAACTGATGACAATGGAACTGCAACTTTTGACAAAATAGTTCTTCCCCAGGGAATCTCTCTTTTAACCATAGAAGCTACGGCTCCTGAACATTATAGAAATATTACAAGAAGAAGGGTAAATGAGCTTGGTGATAACAGTATAATTCCCATTCCACTCAAAAGACCTTCAGGAACGGGAACAATAGACATCGCTACGGTGGATAAGGAAGATAAAACTCCAGTAGCCGATGCTATAGTTGATATTGTTACTCCGGCAGTGCTTTCGGAAGTTGAGTATTCAGATGGAGTTATAAAGGTCGGGAAGGAGGCAGGGGCAACTTATCACTGGTATATCAAACCAAATACAGACAAGAAAAAAGTCGGTGAAAGCCGTGTTTACAGAACGCTTGGTAGAGGTTTGAAGAAACTCAGCCCTGATAGTTGGACTCTTGTAAAAGAAGGAAAAGATAATACGCTTACAGTTGGAGAGTTGCTTGGAAAGCTAATAGAAGAGAGTGACCCGGCAGTTGGTTCAGTGAAAATCGCTGTATGGGTTGAGCATAAGAACGGATTACAGGATGGAAACGCAACTTCTCCTGTAGAAATTGGAGAGGCAGACATTTTATTTGATAAGGAAATTCTTTCTCGTCTTGGATTGGAAGTTAACAGTAATAGGAAATGGGCAGAAGAAGGTAATATATCTTTAAGTTCTGTTACTGCCTTTGGTGACTCTGGAAGTGAAGCGTTTAAAGGTAAGCCTTATATAGAAATTTCTTACCCTGCCGGGCAGGCAGAAAACTTGAATGTTGTATGGCATGCGGTCTTTGTGTATAAGCACAATGAGAATGGGCATGAACTTAAATATTACTGGAATGGACAGCGGTGGGTTTACAGTGATGATTTAACATTTGGAGATATGAACAGTGAAAATTATGTGAAGGTTCTGGCAGACATATCAGATGAACTTGAGAAAAAAAATGGACTGAAGCCTATACAGACAAAAAATACTTACGTTATGTTCTCTGAGATAGCAGACTATCTTAGCAGCGAACAGATGATTAAGTCGCTGTTTGTTAAGAAAAAAGGTAGCGGCGACTGGAACGGTAATGAGACAATAAAAGACTGGAATGAAGATACTGTTCTCAGCGAAGGAGTTGAACTCTGGCTTGTTCCAGAAGTGACCTTTGACCACAAACAGGAGGGCGAAGTTAAAATCTGGCTTGCAGCAAGAACGGACCTTGAAGGTGTTGATAAAAGTAGGGTTCTTTCCGTTAAAGAGATTGCAGTGAAGCCAGCTTCTGTTTTACCTCATCACATTATTACCGAAACCTCCGAAAGTGGATTGGTAAGAGTGAAGAATGTACCTCTTGAATTTGGTAATGCTGGAAATGGACGTTCTTATCTTGATGTAAAAGCTTCAAAGGCAGGTTATCTTGATACAGAGCTAACAACCATTCCAGCGTTTACGCAGGATAACCCTGATACACCAGAATTTGAGGATGTGGCTTCTGTTACTTTAGCTCTTGAAAAGAGAGATAGAGGTTCATTAGAAATTACTGTTAAGGATGCAGATGGAAATCCTGTTGAAGGTGCTAAACTGATTGTTCCATCTGCAACCTTAGATGAGTCAGGTAAGGAAGTCATAGATTTTGTGGCGATAGATGGAGGAAACCAGGATGCAGACGGTGCTGAGAACGGTAAGATAAAAGCAGAAGGGTTGTTTGTTGGTGGTTATACGGTTACTGTGTTGAAAGAGGGATACAAGCCGGTTCAGATTCCTGTTTCCATTGAAAAGGATAAAGTTTATCAAGCAGAAGTGGAGTTGGAGTCTGCAGGAACTGTAAAACTTGAAAAACCTTACGTTGACAATTTGAGCTTTGTTCAAAATGGAGGAATACTTACAGTAAGCGGTCAGGTTATAGATACAAAAGATGGTAAATACTCAGGGGCTTCAAAAGCCACTTTAGTCTTAAACAATGAAATAATCACCATAGACATAGAAAAAGATGGAAGCTTTACGAAGAGCGTAAAGCTTGATAGGGGAATTAACAGGGCAGTTCTTTATGTTGTTAACTCCAAAGGGGAATTTAGGACCTCGGAGAAAGTATTCATTTATGCAGGAGAAACTGTCCACTTTGAAGGTAAGGTTGTTGATAAAAACAGGAAAGGATTAGAGCAGGCAATAGTTGAAATAGTTACGGGAGAGGGTGATGTAATCTACAGAACAACCGATAGCGATGGGAAGTTTAGCGTAAGTGACCTTCCAGTTGGTGAAGGAACTATAAACGTGGTTTACGTCGATAAAGACGGTTACGTTTATACAGCCAGTAAATCCTACAGGGCAGAAGAAGGTAAAGAAGCGAGTATAACGATAGAAATAGATACGGGTGAAAAATCAACTGTAGAAGCTCCTGCAAACATTTATGTTGATAGATACAACAATTCTGATAAACCTCCTTCAAAAGTCAAGTCAGAGACGCTGATTCTTGATGGGAGAGTAGAGAACTTTGACAGAGAAGGAGGAAAAGTAACTGTTAAAGTGGTTTACAACGATGGAACCACTTACTTTAAGGCTCTGAATAATGATAGTCTGGTTTCCCTTGGGAATGGAGAAAACAACTACAGCTTCAGGGTTTCAGTTCCTCTTAAAGATGGGGTAAATATCATAACCCTATCTGCTTCCAACCCTGTTTATGG
>CAZJFY010000101.1:0-1326 GCA_964545225.1 uncultured bacterium
CTTATAGGTTTCATGGGTTCAGGGAAAACAACCATTGCAAAAATGCTTTCTAAACGCTTAGGTATTAAATGGGTTGATATTGATAGTTTAGTAGAAGAGGAAGTTGGTATTACAATACCAGAGATCTTTGAGCGGTATGGAGAAAGGTTCTTCAGAGAAAAAGAGAAGGAGAAGCTTAAGGAGGTTCTTAAAAGCAAGGAAGATATGGTAATTTCAACAGGTGGCGGACTTCCGGCTTTCGAGAATTCCATGGATTTAATAAACAAGTTCTCGGTTTCAATTTATCTTGAAAGTTCTTTTGATGCCTTGTGGGAAAGAATATCAAAGGATAGCTACAGACCGCTTGTAAAGCTTGGAAGAAAAAAGTTGAAGGAAATTTTTGAGCAGAGGGTTCCTTTTTACAGAAAGGCAAAATTCTCTGTGAGAACAGATAAGCTTTCTCCAGAGGAAACGGTTGAAGAGATATTGAAAATTTTAAGGTCTATTTCTTGAAAGTTTTATCCATCCGAAAAGGGCTAATATTGCTGACATTAGAAGCAAAGCTGAGTGAAAGTAAAGGGCAATTGGAAGGGCAGTTTTGACATTGATGCCGATAATTTTAAATCCTCCTACAAGTCCGGCCTCATAAGTTCCAAAACCCCCTATGCTGTGTATTGGAAGGATTGTTGTTGCTTCTCCAAAAGTTGATGCAAATACTGTTTCAATAGGAGAGATTTTAAAATCTGCTGATATAAGGATGAAGAAGAAGGAGGCAAATTTTAAGGACCAAGTGAGGAATGAGTAGGTAAAGGTTAAGGCCATGTTCTTCCTGTTAAGGAAAGAGTGAACGAACAGAAACAGCCTTTCAAAAGTGTTATTCCTTTTCCTTAACAGGTATAGCGTTTTGTATGAAAGGAAAAGTAGGACTGCTAAAGTTAGAAGCAGAGTTGCAGGGATAATGAGGAGCCAACCGTTCAAGACGTTTACAAGTAATGACGACAGAAGGAAAAGTATAGAAAGCGTTATTAGGTCAAAGATTCTTGCAATAAGTAAAGCTGTTGATGATGATGTAAGCGGTATGCTAAATAGTTTTTTTAGGATTATTGGAAACGAACTTTCCCCTGACCTAAATGGGAAGATGTTGTTAAAGAAGGTATGGACGCACATTACGGAGAACATGTCAAAGGTCTTTACTTCTCTGAAAAATAATTTGAACCTTAGAGCCCTGAACAGGTAAGTTAATGAGTATAGAGCAAGTGAAATTGCAACGAGGTATGGGTTGAGATTTAAAAGAATAGCTTCTACGTGCTGAAGTACCGAGTATTTTATGAGAAAGTAGAAGAAAAT
>CAZJFY010000101.1:1426-3983 GCA_964545225.1 uncultured bacterium
AGCAGGAGAATTCCGCCAATTCCAAAGAAGTGGATGGGCTTTTGCATGAACTTTTTCATAAACCAGACAAAAAGCAGGTCAACTATTACCTTCAGAGTTCTTGATATTCCATACTTTGATTTTCCATAAAGTCTTGGATGATGCTTCACCGGGATCTCTATTATCTTGTCTGTTGCTGTTACCATGGATGCTATGGCAGGTATAAATCTGTGCATTTCACCATACAACCTTACATTCTTTAGGACGCTTGACCTGTAAGCTTTAAGGGTACATCCGTAATCGTGGATTTTGACTCCTGTTAATTTCCCTATCAACCAGTTGGCAACCTTTGATGGGATTTTCCTTGAAATCGTTGCATCCTTTCTATTTTTTCTCCAGCCGCTGACTACATCGTATCCTTCATTGATCTTTTCAAGAAGTCTTGGGATGTCTTCCGGGTCATTTTGTAAATCTCCGTCCATCGTGATTATTACATCTCCTCTTGATATATCCATTCCTGCCATCATGGCGGAAGTTTGACCGAAGTTTCTTGTGAATTCCACAACTTTTACACGGTCATCCTTCTTAGATATCTCCTCAAGAATTTCCCTTGACCTATCTGTGCTTCCATCATCAACGAATATTATTTCATGCTCTACTGGAAGCCTTTTAAGGACGCTTTTGAGTTTCTTGTAAAGTATTGGGATGTTCTTTTCCTCATTGTATATAGGTATAACTATTGATAAACTTGTAACCTTTTCCATATATCCTCTCCTTTCCTGTTCGTGATAATAACAATTTTATGTTTAGTGATGAGTTCAGGTTTCCTGAAAACTAAAGAGTAATTTACTCCCTTAATCCTATTTAGCCTGTTTTCTCTTGTTATAACGAACACAGGACTGTTGCTGTTAAGGAGCTTTTCTATCTCCTTTGGTTTCAGGTCTTCAAGCTTTCCGCTTCTGAAGTAGTAAACAATTTCTGGGCTGGAGTAGTTCAGGAAATAGAATTTACATTCTCTGCAGTTCTCTGCAATAGTTCTTGCAATTTTCCCTGCAGTTGGCTTTGCTCTAAATGGTTCAACCGATGGAAGCACAAAGTATTTGAGGAGAAGAAGCGTTGCAATAAATCCAAGAGAAACGCTTTTAACTGCATCATATTTTAAGCTTAAAATCGTTGATAAAAGGAACGGTATAGTTATTGCTGGTATATACATTGGTAATCCTTTAAGGTTTACAAGAATCGCAAGTAATAGAGAGAGAATAAAGGAAACCATTATGAGGAGAAATTTGGGGATTTTCTCCTTGTACTTTAACATGTACCATGCAACAATCACGGAAAATGCTGGGAAGGATGGTAAAAGGTAGTGAGCAAGTTTGGTATGAGCTATCTGGAAGAATAGGAAAACGGTGAAGAACCAGATTAAGCTGAAATGGAGAATATCATCTGTTATCGTGTGATGCCTTTCTCTCTTCATTAAGTGCCAAATGGCAAATGGGAAGAAAATTGACCAGGGAAAATAGACCCAGGGGAAGTTTGCAAGGTAATAGTACCATTGGGTTGGGTGTCCTGGAACTTTTGATAAGAATCGTTTTATGTTGTGGAAAATAATAAATTCCTTGAAAAAGAGGTAACCGTGTTTTTTTAGAACCAATAAATACCATGGAGCAATTATGATAGTGAAAATGCAGATACCCCAGATCCATGGTATTTTTCTAAAGGTTGCTGTAAGATCCCTTCTTAGGGACAGGTAAATCACTGCTATAAGTCCCGGGAGGACTATCCCAACAGGACCCTTTGTGAGTGTTGCAAATCCTGCTGAAGCAAAGGCAAGTAAGTAATAGAAGTTTTTCTCTGTTCTATATCCCTGGTAAAAGGCAATAAGTGAAGATGTTATGAAGAATGTTAGAATAATGTCTGGCATTGCAACTGATGACATTATAAGGAAATCAAGGCTGCTGATCAGTATTAGAGAGGAAAAGAAGGCAAAGTCTTCACCTTTCCACCTTCTCAGCCACCAGAACGTTAAAATCGCTGTGAAAATTCCAAAGAGCGATATAAAGAATCTCCCCCCAAACTCATTTACTCCAAATACTTTGTATCCTGCTGTTATTAACCAGTAAACAAGTATTGGTTTATCAAATCTTAACTTATAGTTGTAATGTGGTGTTATGTAATCTCCGGTTTCTACCATTTCGTAAGCTGCTTCCATATATTTTGGTTCATCCTTGTCAAAGACGCTGAAAGTTCCGGGTAGAAACACCATGATGCTGAGAAGGAGGATTAAGATAAACTTTGATGTTTTCATAACGTTGCTCCTTTTTGCGATACAAATTATACAATTACTTTTCCAGGAGGAGTTTTGAGGAAGTTAATGAAGTGTAGTTTATGTGGAAATGTTGGGGAGTTTCTTTACATTGCTTCAAGGAACGTAAATGAGCGTGGGGAAATTAGCGATATTGTTGGAGATGCTGAGCTCTGGATAAGCTATTACAGATGTCCAGAGTGTGGAAACATTGATATAGATGTTTTACCAAAGGGAGAAAAGCCTGAAGAGGTAAAAGGTGAAAAGTAGATCTCT
>CAZJFY010000102.1:0-3982 GCA_964545225.1 uncultured bacterium
TTGTAACCTGAGAGAATCTCTTCGTACATTGAAGCAACTCGCTTCGGAGTTTCCTTTAGCCCTTCCCTTTCCGGGTTTTCCCCTATTGCTTCAAGGATTTGCTTTATTGCTTTTTCAATTTTGTTTTTATCGAACTTCATATTACTATCCAAGCTCTATTTGTGGTTTAATGGTTTCCGGTATTGGAATTTCCTCCTTTCTTTTAGAAGGTTTCTTTTTTGGAGGTTCTGGAATGGGTTTTCCATCCATTGCAAGGTCAATCTCTTCTCCAGTTAATGTTTCCCTTTCAAGCAAGGTTTTAGCAAGGTTTTCAAGCTTATCCATATTCTCAATGATTATCTGCTTGGTTCTTTCGTATGCTTCTGAGAGAATCCTCTTCACTTCTCTATCAACGAGCCTTTTCATATCTTCGCTTATAATATCAGTCGGTTCTCCAAACTGCTCTTTTGTTTTAACAGCAATTGGGCCAATCTTCTCACTCATCCCCCACTCTGCTACCATCTTCTTTGCAATTTCAGTTGCTCTTTCAATATCATTTCCAGCTCCTGATGATACAGTTCCAAGAGCAACTTCTTCTGCAACCCTTCCTCCAAACAGGACGGCGAGTCTGTCAAGAAGGTAATCCTTTGTATAGGTGTACTTTTCATCCTCAGGAAGCTGCTGGGTAATTCCTAAAGCTTTTCCTCTTGGAATTATTGTAACTTTATGAACCTTATCGGCTTTTGGTAGTAATTTGGCAACAAGAGCGTGTCCGGCTTCGTGATAAGCAGTTGAAACTCTTTCCTCTTCACTTAAAACTAAACTCTTTCTCTCTATTCCCATTGTCACTTTATCTTTTGCCTCTTCAAAATCCTCCATGAATATCTTTCCATGATTTTTCCTTGCTGCTATTAAGGCAGCTTCGTTAACGATGTTTGCAAGGTCAGCTCCAGAGAATCCTGGAGTTGAACGGGCTATAATCTCAAGGTCAACGTCATCTGAAAGGGGTTTACCTTCTGTGTGAAGCTTCAGAATTTCAAGCCTTCCTTTAACGTCAGGTAAAGGAACAAATATTTGTCTATCAAATCTTCCCGGTCTCAGCAGTGCTTGATCAAGAACGTCAGGCCTATTTGTTGCTGCTATTACAATAATTCCATCGCTGCTCTCAAATCCATCCATTTCAACGAGAAGTTGATTTAAGGTTTGCTCTCTCTCATCGTGTCCACCGGAAAAGCCTGAACCACTCCTCTTTCTTCCAACAGCATCTATTTCATCTATGAATACTATGCAGGGTGCATTTCTCTTGGCCTGATCAAATAGGTCCCTTACTCTTGATGCTCCAACACCAACAAACATCTCGACAAATTCAGATCCGCTTACCGATAGAAATGGCACGTTAGCTTCTCCAGCTATGGCTTTTGCAAGGAGCGTTTTGCCAGTTCCGGGCGCTCCAGCAAGAAGGACACCTTTTGGAATTCTCCCACCAAGTTGCTGAAATTTCTTTGGATTTTTTAGAAACTCTACAACTTCTGCAACTTCATCCTTTACCTCTTCTATTCCGGCAACGTCTTTAAATCTAACTTTTGGTTTATTGTCTATAAATATCTTTGCTCTGCTTTTTGCAAAAGATAGAGCTTTATTTCCTCCTGCACTCATCTGTCTCATCATGCTTATCCAGAGAAGGATGAGGAATATCATAGGGAGCCAGGAAACGAGAACAGTTATGTACCAGGGACTTCCTTCATCAGGTTTCACGTCAATTTTCACGTCATTCTCGTTCAGCTTGTCAATTAGCTTTGGATAGTAAGGCGTGTAGGTCTCAAAGGGTTTGTTATCTTTAGTAACTCCTACAATCTTTTGCCCTTTTATTGTTACTTCCTTTATATTTCCACTTTCCACCTGCTGTAGAAATTGTGAGAAGGCAATTTTTGGGCTTGAAAACTGAGGGGAATTAAAGAAATTGAATGCAAAAATCATTATGAGCGCAATTGTTATCCACAAAGCTAAATTCTTAATAATATCCTTAAACCTGTTCATGTTTACTCCTCAATATACCCGATGTACGGAAGGTCTCTGTAAAGTTCATTAACATCCAAGCCATATCCTACTATAAACTTATTTGGAACGTTAAATCCTATGTAATCTACCTGTAAATTTGTCCTTTTAGGAACGTCTTTTGAGAGCAAAACGCAGGATTTGATCGAAGCAGGTTTTTGAGATTGTATGTATTTGTATACAGTTTCAAGGCTTTCTCCAGTATCAAATATGTCGTCTATGATGAGGACATGCTTTTCTCTTAAATCAATTTCAGGTTTATAGGTAATCCTTGATTCAAGTTTTGCTTTTCCTTCATAGCTTTTAACCCTTATGAAATCTATGACAGTTTCAGTTTTAAGTTCCCTTACAATGTCAGCAGTAAATATGAAAGCCCCCTTTAATACGCAGATAACTGTTAAAGGAATTCCACTATAGTCTGATGATATTTTCTCAGAGATTTCCTTAACCTTTTTCTTCAGAGAAACTTCATCTATCAGTACCTTTAGTTCCACTTCTAAACCTCACACAGATGAATTTATCAGATTTGCTACTGATAATATATGCCTTTATAACTCCGGGAACCCATAGAACATCTCCCGTTTTTGTAGCGATGATCGGTATAGTATCCCTTCTTAGCTTTGGAATTTTCATATCTATGAATACCTTTTTGAGACTTTTGGTTCCACATTTAAGCTTTACTTTATCCCCCTCCTTTCTATACCTTACTTCAATTCCCTCCTTAAGGAACTTCTCAGGAAAGCAAAATATATCTTCTCTCTCAAGTTTAACATCAGAGAAGAAAAATTCAAACGTCCCTTCAGGGGTTACAATGATCTCTGGTACACTTTCCAGTGCCTTATAAAGTGTTTGCTGTTCTTCCTCTTTTTTTATGGTGAGCGTAAGCTGGTCACTGTAAGCAGTAAATCCCTTTTTTAAATCTATTCTCTTGAATTCCTTTTCCCTTACGATCCTTTCAATACTTTTAAGTTTTTTACTGCTGATGTATTCTCCGGTTAGTCTTGCAAATGCTTCTTGAATTAAGGTCTTAAGAATGAATGGATGGAGTTCCCTTGCTGTTTGAATATCAATTGAAAAAGTGTTTTCTGACAATTTTGCTTTCTCAAGAATTCCGTTTACCGTGTTTTCGATGAAGCTTTCAAGTTCCCTTAAAGTTTCACAGTTGTTAAGGATTGTTTTCTCCAAATTTGGATTTATTCTCTTCAAGGCAGGGATAACGTCAATTCTTATGAGGTTTCTTGAAAAATCTTTCCATAGGTTTGATGAATCAAGTCTATAGCTTAGACCTTCTTCCTCTAAAAAGTTCTCTATTTCAGTTCTGCTGACTTCAAAAAGAGGTCTTATGATGTTTCCTCTTTTAGGGAGGAACCCTCTTAAGCCTTTTATTCCGGCTCCTTTGATTAAATTGAAGATTACTGTTTCTGCAAGATCGGACATGGTATGCCCAACCGCTATTACATTAGCGCTTTCCTGTTTCCTAATTTTTTCTAAAAACTCATATCTTTCCTTTCTTGCAACTGCTTCAATGTTTTTCCCTCTTGAAATCTCTTTTATGTCCCTTCTTTCTATTAAGAGCTTTATTCTCAAGTCTTTACAAAATTCTTTAACAAATAGTTCATCCTCTTCAGATTCCTTTCCTCTAAGCATGTGGTTAAGGTGAGCAGCCACTACTTCTATTTGTAGTTCATCTTTCAAACTATTTAAAATTGACGTCATAGCAATAGAATCTGGTCCACCTGAAAGGGCACAGATTACTTTATACCCGGGGTTAAGAAGGTTGAACTTCTTTATTGTTTCTGTTACTTTATTTTCAATTTTCATAATTTAGGGATTTTGAGGGTTATGGTGGCGACGGGTGGAGTCGAACCACCGACCTAGCGGGTATGAGCCGCTCGCTCTAACCACCTGAGCCACGTCGCCACGTGCGCCTAAAATATATCTTCTATAC
>CAZJFY010000103.1:0-3972 GCA_964545225.1 uncultured bacterium
ATGGCTGAACTAAAGTTTGGAAATCATGCCTGTGCTGAGGCAGCTATTATCGCAGGATGTAGGTTTTATGGAGGATATCCGATAACTCCTTCATCTGAAGTGGCTGAGAGAATGTCAGAACTCCTTCCAAAGGCAGGAGGAGTTTTTATACAGATGGAAGATGAGATAGCATCAATGGCTGCAGTTGTTGGAGCTTCCTTTGCTGGAATGAAAGCAATGACTGCAACTTCTGGTCCGGGTTTTTCTTTGAAGCAGGAAAACCTTGGATATGCAGCAATGGTTGAAGCTCCTTGTGTAGTTGTTAATGTTCAAAGAGGTGGCCCTTCAACAGGTCTTCCAACTGCTATAGGACAACAGGAAATTATGCAGTCAATGTGGGGAACCCACGGAGATAAGCTTATTCCGGTATTCTATCCAGCTTCCGTTGAAGAGATAATGGAAGAAACTATACGTGCATTCAATTGGGCTGAAGTTTTGAGGACACCAGTTGTTCTTCTTCTTGATGAAGTTCTTGGACACATGAGGGAAAGGGTTGATACTGAGAAGTTTAAGGATGTTGAGATCTGGAATAGGAAGAAGCCAACCGTTCCTCCGGAGGAATATCTTGCATATAAGCCTGAAGAGGATGACGTTCCAGCTCTTGCAGACTTTGGAGAGGGATATAGATATCACGTGACAGGTCTATTCCATGATTACACGGGATTTCCAAATACTAATCCTGAGATGGTTCAGGAGCTCATTGAAAGGTTAATCAGGAAGGTGAGGAGAAGGGCAAAGGAGCTTGAGAAGAATGAAGAATTTATGCTTGATGATGCTGAATTTGCAGTTATTGCCTTTGGTTCAACAGCCAGATCGGCAAAACTTGCAGTGAAACTTGCCAGAGAAAAGGGAATAAAGGTTGGGCTTCTGAGAGTGATAACTATGTGGCCATCACCTGAGGAGACAATGTACAGGCTTGCCGGAAAGGTAAAAGCCATTCTTGTTCCAGAGCTGAACATGGGTCAGTACGTTTTTGAGGTTGAAAGATGCGTTAAAGGGCAGTGTCCGATATTTAGAATGAACAGGGCAAACGGGAAGATGATTTATCCATATGAAATACTTTCCAAGATTGAAGAAATTGCAAGTGGGAAGATTGTTGTACCAACAAATGTTTAATTTAGGAGGTAATCATGTTAGCACCTATAGATTTGCCGCTTGATAGAGTTCTTGAAAAGAAAGTTTACTTTAAATACCTAAGAAAGGATAAATTGCCCCATATATGGTGTCCTGGGTGTGGGAATGGCCAGGTTTTAAGGGCAATTTGCATGGCACTTTACAACCTAAATATGGATAACAATGATGTTGCAATGGTTTCTGGAATCGGGTGTTCCTCAAGAACTCCTGGTTACTTTGATGGTTATACGCTTCACACAACGCATGGGAGGGCATTGGCTTTTGCAACGGGAGTGAAGCTATCAAAGCCTGAGCTTAATGTAATAGTAACAACAGGAGATGGTGACTGTACGGCAATTGGGGGAAACCACTTTATTCATGCATGTAGGAGAAACATTGATTTAACAGTTCTTTTATTTAATAACTGGATTTACGGCATGACGGGCGGTCAGGTTTCTCCGACAACGCCTGAAGGTTCATTTGCCACGACAACCCCTTATGGAAACTACGAACCAAACTTCAGCATAACAGATCTTGCGATTGGTGCAGGAGCAACTTACGTTGCAAGAGGAACAGCGTATCACGTGACTGAGCTTGTAAAGTTGATAGAAGATGGAATAAAGCACAAGGGATTTTCCTTAATAGAGGTTCTTACTCCATGTACCATCCAGTACGGAAGGAAAAACAGGATGGGATTTGAGGAGATGTACTTCTGGCTCAGGGATAACACCATTCCTGTTAAAGCCTGGGATAAACTTCCGGAAGAGAAAAGAGCCGGAAAACTTCCCAGGGGAGTTCTTCATCATGATGATACAAAGCCAGAATATACGGAACTTTATTTCAGGAAAGTAAAGGAAATTTCTGGAGGTAAGGAATGAGGTATGAAATAAGAGTCATTGGTTCCGCAGGACAGGGATCAATCCTTGCTGCAGTTGTTCTTGCTACTGCAGCAGTTGAGGATAACCTTTATGCCGCTGAAACGGCAACCTACGGAGCAGCAATGAGAAGTGGTGTATCCATGGGGGATGTCGTTGTATCCGATGAACCAATTGATTTCCCGAAAGTCTTTAACCTTGATGCAGCTATAATTCAATCCCAAGAAGCTTACGATGACATGGTTAAAGGAAAGCCTGTAAGGTTGGATCCTGAGTGCGGGGAGAATGCAACAGATGTAATTACAATGATGAAGGAAGGGGGATTGATAGTAACGGACCTTGATCTTGTTCAGTGCGATCTTGATAGTGCGTCCTACAGAGTTGTTGCAGCTCCCATTGCAAGAACTGCCACAGAAGTTCTTGGAAGAAGGCAGGTAATGAACATAGTTGCTCTTGGTGTGTTCCAGGTGGCAAGCGGCTTAATTTCGCAGGAAGCATTCTTGAAGGCAATAGAAAAAGCTGTTCCGGAAAGGTTTATAGAGCTTAACAAGAAAGCCTTTCTTGAAGGTGTGAAAATCGGGAAGGAAGCCCTGGAAAGGGCTTGATGGCTGCAATTTGCAGCCATCTTTCACTCTTTAAGCGCCTGAAAAATTTTTTCCCTTATTTCGTTTAATTTCTCCTCATCAGTAATTTTCTTGTAGTTAATGTCTGTTATGTAAAAGGCATCTATTACCCTGTTCCCTTCCGTTGCTATTTTTGCCATTCTAAGCCTTGTATTTGCAAGGAGTAACTGCTTAGTTATTGCATAAAGCACTCCTATTCTGTCATAGGTTGAAACCTCAACAATTGTAAACTTCTCAGAAGTTCTGTTATCAAATTTCACCTTTGTTTCAGGTTTTGGGACTTTAGTTCTAAAACTTTTAGGTTCAAGCTTTCCTTCAACGAGACTTTCTACATCAACAGTTCCTTTATAGAGTTCATCAAGAATCTTCTCAAAATCTGCAAGTTTTGAGTCCGGAACTGGTTCATCAGCTATGGTTGAAGCTTGTACCGTGTAAACCATGTAATTATCAACAATTCTATTTATCTTAGCCCCTTTGATGTTAATT
This sequence comes from uncultured bacterium, assembly GCA_964545225.1. Taxonomy (GTDB): domain Bacteria; phylum Aquificota; class Aquificia; order Desulfurobacteriales; family Desulfurobacteriaceae; genus CAZJFY01. The sequence continues at coordinate 3,137 of CAZJFY010000103.1, forward strand.
CCAAATGATGAAAGAAGCCCTGCAATTTTGTGGAAAAGCCCTCTTCTGTATTCAGTAATGATTGTGATTTCGGTATAACCAATGTTTGGGAAATTTTCGAAGGAGACTATATGGCTTTTCCCTTCAGTTTTCATCCTTTCAAGAAGAAGAAAATGCTTTTCAATTTCAGCAGATGGGTATGTTACGAGGTAATCCCTTTCAACATTTGTTAAAAATTGCTTTACTTTTTCCTCTTTTGCTTTTCCTGAAAGCAGATTTAAGACCTTTTTCTTTCTTCTTTCGAGTTTTTCATCTATTATCCTCTCAACAGGTTTACCCTGGGTAAAAACGTAAAGTGTTGAAAGGAAGAGTTCCCATAGAAGAGAGCTCTTCCACTTATCCCAAGCTCCGGGTCCAACTGCTTTTATATCGGCATAAGTCAGGATAAACAGTTTTTTCAGTCTTTCCTCATTTTCACATTCAGCAGCAAAGTTCCTGATGAGTTCAGGATCACCAACATCCCTCCTGAAGGCAAGGTGGGACATAAGGAGGTGGTTTTTTACAAGCCATTCAGTTTCACTTATATCCTCTTCGGGAAAACCGAGTTCTCTCAAGTATTTCCTCGTTATCCTTGCTCCGGTAATTTCATGTTTCCCTTTCTTTCCTTTGCCAATGTCGTGGAAAAGTGCAGCAAGGTAAAGAGTGTGTGGATTTTCAATGTCGTGAAGAACTTGATAGAACTTTCCCTTTTCTGTTATTGAGCTTTCTTTTGTTCCCATCTCGGCTATTTTCTCTATTTCTCTGACCGTCAGGATAAGGTGGATATCTGTTGTAAACTTGTGGTATATGTCAAACTG
>CAZJFY010000104.1:0-3941 GCA_964545225.1 uncultured bacterium
TGTGCAATAAACTCCCTTTGTGCGTTCTTAATCGCCTCAACAAAAGTTTCAACTGCCTCAATTTCGGAATGTCTATCATACACTAAACCGTTTATCAGAGAGAGAGCATTATACTTCTCAATAGCTTTTCTTGCCTCAAACAGATATGTTGTAAGCAATGTCCTGAAAAAAGCCTCTGATAAAACAACACCACTCTGACTCAAGTAAAGGAAAAGTGCTTTAGATATATCATTTGCCATCTTGCCAAGACCCTCTCTCACACTTCCTTTTTCAATTTTCTGATGTTTATGCTTGTAATTTTCAATAATCTCAACCTGACAGATTCTATCAAGAGCTGTTATCTCAAAAATTTCACTTAAAATAGATACCTCCAAACCCCAGGTAGGAGAAATTCTCAAACCCTTAGCTAAAGATCTTACAAGTGCAAACTCCCCCGAAAGTGCATATCTGAAACTGTCAAGGTATTCAAGGTATTCACCATCCTGCCTTCCTATTATCGATTTTAAAGCTCTTATCATCGGAGTAAAGAAAAGCCTTGCTGTTCTACCATAAAGCTTTGAATTGACCCTTGCATAATAACCCTTACAAAATTCAAAATTAAGAGCCGGATGAACTATGGGATAGAAGAGCCTTACAGGAATTTCCCTTGTGTAGTTCACAATATCACAATCGTGAAGGGCAATGGCAAAAGTTTCCTGGTCTGATAAAATGTAACCAATTGAAAACCATACTCCTCTTCCCTTTCCTCTTATATCAACGGGGAAATCCGCTTCTAACAGCTCCCTATAAAGTTTTTGAATCTCTGGACTATCATGCCATATTATTACTACCTTCTGAGGGAGTTCAGACATAACCTCTTTAACCTTTAAAAACTGCTCCCTGTCTGCCATATCAAGGGAAAGAACAATCTTTTTAATATAGTCAGCTTTCTTTAGCTCATCGATAATCCTATATATAGCTGGTCTTTCAAATTCACTGTAAAGCGCTGGAAGTAAAAGTGTGAGATTCCTTGCCTTACTTTCAACAAATTCTCTAATCTCACCTTCCATATCTTCAATAGTCCTCGTACCAAGTATTGGAAGCGTTGTAACAATGCCATTCTGGTAGAAATCAGCCATATTACCCCCATATTTCAAGGAGATAAGGTTTCATCTCCTCAAATTTTTCCGCCTGAAACTCAAAGTAATTCTCAACTTCCTGATCACTTTTACCAGTAAGCTCGTTAACCAATGAAGCCACCCTTGCATGGTAAAGAGGAATCATGGTATTTAATAGTTTAAACTTCTGTCTCGGAGTCAAATGGAACGCATTAGCATACCTGTAAACCGTCCTTACCCAGCTTTCAACCGGAAAGACGAAATCATCCTCAGATGCCCTAAAAAGATTTTCAAGGACTTTGCAATCCCTTTCATCAACTATACTCTTCCACACAGAGCCAAAATTCCTATAACCAAGTTTATAGTAATCTATAAGCTCCTTTTTATCTATTTCAAAAGGCTCTACCTCAGACTCAAGGTAATCGCCAAATGTAAGGACCGGCTTTGAACCTTTTACATTCTTCCAGAAATCCTCAAACTCCTCCATCAACAGGAATATTGTTCCAACAACCTCCCTGAACATGGGACTCAAATCTTTAGCAGGATTTTTCTTCCTGTGTATTTTAGCACCAAGCCTTGCCTGACAGAGCTTGAAGTATTAACTATAGCGTTGGTTGTCATCCATATATCAATACCAAACTTCGCAACTGCAGTTTCCCAGACATCCTGGTCCAAGAAGAATTTAGCAAGCGGAAGGGATAAACCAAAATCGCCCCCTATGGGCTGTCTTACCCTATAACCGTAAAGCGCTCTGGTAAGATTGTAAGCTATCGTGTTCGTTATCGTTGCATCAAACTTAAAGCGCTTGTAATCAGGTGCAACAAAGTCATAACCATCAATTAAAGGGGTTATTAAGTTCTTAACCCACTCCTCTGTAATCGATTTAAGATCAGAATCAAAAAGCGCAACTGCTCTTACCTTTAAGAACTCTGCAGCTTCAAGTATTGCTCTCACTGCAGAACCCTTACCGGGAATACCTCTATAAATCGTTATAATCTTCTCAATTCCATATTCCTCAGTATCAACTTCTGAAGCCACTTCTCTTGTATCATCTGTAGACCCACCATCAGAAACAAAAATCAAGCACTTAAAATCTGAATAATACTTATCAAGTCCCTTGGCCACGTTCTCTATAACAAAACCTATGGTATCAGCACTATTATAGCTTGGAATACCAACGATAATGTCAGCATGTCTTATGTGTTCAATTTTCCTTCTTGTTCCTTCTCTCAAGGCAGATGAGAATCTCTTTTCTGCTCTTACTATCACAATTAACCCCCTACAATGGCTATTATAATATCCATAACATTAGTTCCTGTAGGCCCTGTTTTTATCAACCCTCCAACTCTTTGGAAAAAACTGTAAGAATCGTTGTTGTTCAAAAACTCATCAACATCTAAACCTTTAGCTTTATCTAAAGATTGAGTATCAACTACTGCACCTGCAACATCTGTATTTCCGTCAATTCCATCGGTTCCTGCAGAAAGAATGCAGATATCCTTAAAATCCCTCAAAGATTTTAAAGCTGATAGACAGAACTCCTGATTCCTCCCCCCTTTCCCGCTTCCTCTAACCTTCACTGTCGTTTCACCTCCTAAAAGCAAACAAGCAGGCGGTAATACAGGATTTCCGGAAGCCTTGACCTCTTTGGCTATTGACACAACTAATTTAGCGACTTCTTTAGCCTCTCCTTCAAGCATTGATGTAAGTATAACAGCTCTAAAGCCAAACTTTTCTGCTTGTAGTTTTGCTTCCCTCAATGCTCTTAAGTTATTCCCAATTATTAAATGTTTTACATTGTCTGGAGGGCTCTTGGGAGTTTCAGGTATCTTCCCCTCAATCCCCTGCTGTATAACCTTCCTTATAGTATCAGGGATTTTTTCTAGAAGACCGTACTTCTTTATGACCTCATAAGCATCTTTAAAAGTAGTTCTATCACAGTAAAAGGGTCCGGAACCGATAACTTCTAAGTCATCACCAACAACATCAGAGATGACAAGAACTAAACCCCTTGCTCTCGTAGCTCTTGCAAGTTTACCACCTTTAATTGATGAGACATGTTTTCTCACACAGTTAATTTCATATATATCAGCACCGGATTTTAAAAGCAGTTGATTCAAAAGAGCAACTTCACCAATAGAAATTGGCTCAATAGGTTCTTCCATTAAAGCTGATGCACCGCCTGAAAGGAGAAAGATGAAAAAATCCTCTTCTGAAAGCTTCCTTAAAATTTCCTTTATCCTCCTTGCTGCTCTCAGACTCCTCATGTCAGGAAGGGGATGAGAAGCCTCAAGAACTTCAATAGTTTCAAGTGGGAAATCAGCATAGTTCGTTACTACGATGCCTCCGTCAATTCTTTCCCTTAAAATCTCCTCCATGCTTCTTGCCATTCTTAAAGATGCTTTTCCACAACCGAGCAGATAAACCTTTCTAAAGCAATGAAGGTCTACTGATGTTTCATCAATTTGCAAAATCCCTTTTGAGAATTTAACGGAACTCGAAATTATGTTTTCTGGAAGAACTTCACTCAAAGATTTAAAGAAAATCTTTTTAGCAATCTCCCTTAATTTCACTTAATACCTCTTTTATTGACTGATTCCATCCTCTACTACCAGGGAACTCTGCTATCCTTAAATTTTCAACCTTCAAACGCTTAAAGTTTTTACCAGGATGGGGTATTTGTATAGGAATATCTACACTTCTTAACATATCCTCATCGTTCGGACTATCTCCAAGACCAATCGATATGGTTTTCCCACCAAGGAATTTCGAGAAAACACTTTCAACGAACTTAACTGCTTTTCCCTTCCCCTGAGTAGCTGAAACCAAATGGAAAAACCTTCC
>CAZJFY010000105.1:0-1958 GCA_964545225.1 uncultured bacterium
TGCCGGTGGTTACAAGCATAACTCTGAACTTGATAAGAAGCAGAAGCACCCTGTGTAATTTAGGGAGGGGGCTTTGCCCCCTCTTATTCTTTAACTTAAAATTTTAAGATTGTATTTTTAGAATGAAAATTTATTCTTAACTTCTGATATAAATGAAAGGTGTTGATGTGGTAAAATAGCCTGCCAAAAACAGGTACAAAGGGAGAGATTATGCCAATAGCAAGTTTTGTCGTTTCAACTGATGGTGAGAACGGACCTAAAGTTGAGGAGGAGATAAAGAAACTTCCAGGCGTTGAGATTTACGGCTCTGAGTTTAAGAAGGATGAGAATGCTTACCACATCATCATTGTTATTGAATCGGAAACCTTTGATGATATGGAGAAGGTTGAGAGGCAGATAAGGTACATGGATGGTGTTTTAAATGTTGCTCTTGCCTACGGCTACTTTGAGGATGAGTATGAGAAGATAGAGAAAGGGGAGATTATCCCTACAAATCCGTTTCACGGTTTAAAGCGAGCTGAAAAGGAAGCTGAAAAAATGTGGTTTGGGGATGACGAGGATGAAAAGAAAGGACATTAGCAGAAGGGATTTCATAAAAGTTACTTTAGGTATGTTCATGGGAGCTGCAGCTTCAAGCTGTAGTCTGTCCGACCTTAAAAATCCAAAGACGATGGTAAAAACCCCTATAAGAACTAACATTCTAAGACCTCCGGGTGCTGTTATTGAGGAACACTTTCCGCAAAAGTGCATTAGATGTGGGAGGTGTGGGGAGGTTTGCCCTTACCACTGTATAAAGTACTTTGATATCAGGGAAGGGATTTATGCCGGAACACCATATATCTCCGTTCTTGATGTTCCATGTTATCTATGTATGAAGTGTGTATATGTCTGTCCAACAGGTTCTCTTGTTCCGTGTGACCAGGACAAGGTAAGGATGGGAGTTGCAGTTATCAACAAAAGGGCTTGTGTGAGCTGGCAGGAGCAGGAAACAGGCTTGATGTGTAAAACATGCTTTAATGTCTGTCCATTTGCCGGTAAAGCCATCAAGTTTCACGATTTTAAGCCTTACATCATTGAGGAACACTGCACTGGATGCGGACTTTGCGCTTTTGCATGTATAGCTGACACCTACTATGATCAAAAGGCAATCAGGATTGAGCCAATCAGGTGGAAGAAGGAAGTTAAAGTTGAACTTAAAGTTCCTGGAGCGAGAGGTTAGAAATGTTTAAGAAAATTCAGGATTGGAGATTTGCTTTTCTCTTCATGTGTTTCTTGATAGTGGTTCTTAACCCTTTAACAAACTACTTTTACGATATTAACTTCATTCAGGGATGGTTTCAGTCTATAGGAATAGGTAATTTATGGGTTGTCTCTCCACTTGAGGGGATAGAGTCCATACTTACAGCTAAGTTCTTTTACATGCCATCAATTGTTGGTATGGTAATTCCGGTTGTTGTTGCTCTCCTTTTAGGAAGGGTTTTCTGTAGCTGGATGTGTCCAGTAGAGTTTCTTTCACTGCTTACAGACAAGATTTTTGGTCTGTTTTCAAAAAACCTTGAGTACAGGAAAGATAAAGTTCACCTTGCAAATAAGGTTCTCTGGTTTGTTCTTGTGATTGAGCTTCTTACAACAATGGTTATAGGTTTTCCTTTATTCGTCTTCTGGTCTCCACCGGGACTTGTTGGGCGTGAAACGATGTACTTTGTCTTTTACAGATACCTTGCCCTTGAGGGTATCGTGGTTGTTATCGTTCTCCTCATGAACCTCTTCACAAGGAGGTTTTTCTGCAGGTATTTTTGTCCTCTTGGGGCTCTACTTGCGCTTTTGGGAAGGAAAAGGCAGCTTGTTATTAAGTATTTCCCTGATAAGTGCGTTGACTGTAAAGCTTGCGATATAAGATGTCCCATGGGGATAAAGCCAAGCATTGGGGAAAGCCTTTCCGTTTACTGCTGGAACTG
>CAZJFY010000105.1:2058-3865 GCA_964545225.1 uncultured bacterium
CATAAACCTTTAAGGAGGTAGAGCATGAGGAAGTTACTTATCTTGGCGGCAATTGTAGCTGCAGTGTCAACGCCAGCTTTTGCAGGAACCTGGGAAGATAACTGTGCTGGTTGCCACAATGGGCAGATGCCATCATCAAGCGGAAAGCCAATCCCTTCAAAAGAGCAGCTCAAGGCTAAGTTCAAGAGCGTTCAGGAGTTTGTAAACGCTGCAAAGAGTACAAGCGATCCTATGATGGCTCCATTCAAAACTCAGGATGCTGTTCTGCAGGCTGCTGCTAAAGAAGTTCTTGGCAAGTAAGCAATTTAGAGCTTTAGATTTAAGCCCCGACTTAGTCGGGGCTTTTATTTTTATTTTCACTATTTTAGGCTTAAGTTTCACCTATCTTCTTAAAATGTTGTAAAATAGCGTTTTAATATTTAGGCATTTGGAGGGAACATGAAGATAGGTAAGGAAATCAGGCTTGAAAGGATAATAAATAGAGATACAGGGAAAACTGTCATTATTCCGATGGATCACGGTGTTTCAATGGGTCCCATAGAGGGGATAATTAATATAAGGGAAACTATAGATAAGATTGCAAATGGTGGAGCGAATGCAATTATAATTCACAAAGGACTTGTAAGGCATGGGCACAGAAGAAGGGGAAAAGATGTTGGCTTAATCGTTCACCTTTCGGCAAGCACTTCCCTTTCTCCAAAGCCAAACTCAAAAGTACTTGTATGTAGCGTTGAGGAAGCTATAAAGCTTGGTGCAGATGGAGTCTCTGTGCACGTGAATCTTGGCGATATCAATGAGGATAGAATGCTATCCGATTTTGGAAAAGTTTCAGAAAGGTGTCTTGAGTGGGGTATGCCCCTTATAGCTATGATGTATGCAAGAGGTGAGCAGATAGAAGATCCATATGATCCTGATACTGTTGCTCACTGTGCAAGGGTTGCTGCAGAACTTGGTGCAGATATTGTAAAGGTTGCTTATACCGGTGATACAGACTCTTTTAGAAAAGTTGTTGAAGGTTGTCCAATTCCGGTAGTTATTGCTGGCGGTCCTAAGATGGGGAATGATGAGGAGATCCTTGAGATGGTTGAGGGAGCTATGAAGGCTGGAGCTGCTGGTGTTTCAATAGGAAGAAACGCTTTCCAGCATGAAAATCCTGAAAAGATAGTAAGGGCGATAACCGATATTGTTCAGGAAGGAAAAAGCGCAAAAGAGGCGATCCAGCATTTAGGGTAAAGGTTTATGAGAGAACTTCTATACTACTCCTTTTGTGAAAGTGCTGATTTGAAGAGAGCTTTTATAGAGGATAATCTTGATAACCTTTTCAAGATTTTTACGGAAATAGCTGAAAGAATTAAAAGAGGTGGTAAAGTCTTGATTTGTGGTAATGGAGGTTCTGCTGCTGATGCTCAGCATATAGCAGCAGAGCTTGTCGGAAGGTTCAAGAAGGAAAGGAAGCCCATACCGGCTATAGCCCTTACAACGGATACATCTATACTTACTGCCATATCAAATGATTACTCTTTTAGTGATGTTTTCAGGAGGCAGGTTGAAGCTCTTGGAAGGGAAGGTGATGTTCTAATAGCAATAAGTACGAGCGGGAATTCCGAGAATGTAAACCTTGCAGTTGAAGAAGCAAAGAAAAGGAAATTGTTAACAGTTGGTTTGACTGGAAAAGATGGGGGAAAGCTTAAGAGCATCGTAGATTATCCTATTCACGTTAAAAGTTCATCTACTCCGAGGATTCAGGAGGTTCACATAACTGTTGGGCATGTCATGTGTGATTTTATTGAAAACTACCTATTTGCCT
>CAZJFY010000106.1:0-3862 GCA_964545225.1 uncultured bacterium
AAAGAAAATAGTAATGTTGCAAAGGGTGATGTAGTTACAATCTCCTTTCTGTTAATTGATATTTGAGGATCTGCTTTTGTAAAGACAAATCCAAGTTCCATGTACTTTTTCTCTATTCTTGAAGCAAGCTCATCAACAAGCTCTTGATTATACCTTTTCCCTTTTCTTACTCTCTTCAAGAGTTTCATAAGCTCCTTTGATGTAAAAAGGTTATTTCCATCAAAGCTTATAGTCCCAAACCTGTACTTCTCTCCTTCCTTCAAAATCGTATAGGTTACTTCATAACATCCCTTAACTTCGGAAACCTCAGGTTCTCCTACTTCAACATCAAGATAACCCTTTTTGTAGTAGAGATTCTTTATATTTTCCACATCCTTTTTCAGGTTTTCGGATGATAGAGGTGCACTGAACCTAAAATGAAGGATTGACTTCTCCTTCGTTGCAAGAACCTTCTTTATCTCCTTTGACTTTACAACCTTATTACCACGAACAATGATTTTGCATACATCAGCTTTCTTACCTTCATTAATAATGAACGTAACAACAGCCCTTGTTGGACTTATCCTGTCAATCGTATACTTTACTACAGTTCCCGGATAACCTTTTTTGGCGTAAAGAGAAACTATTTTTGACTTTAATTCGTCAAGATACTTATACGAAAGAGGTTTCCTTAACTTCTTCTCCTCCCCCTCTTCAGAAATCAATCCAATCTCTTCCTTAAGCTTTTTGGAAGATATCCTCTTATTACCTTGGAAAACAACGTCCGCAATAATGGGCTTCTCCTTTATGAAATACCTTACTAAGACTCCTCCTTTATAGTCTTTAACATCAACAGATATGTTCTCAAAATAACCTAAACCGTACAGTCTTTTAATATCTTTAGCAACTTTCTGAGCATCAAAGGGTTCACCCTCTTTTAAGGATATATAGTACTTAACAGTATTTTCTGGAATGGACTCACAACCAATTACTACAACTTTCTTAACAATTTTCTGTTCTGCAGCCAGAACGGAAAAGTTAAAAACCAGAGCAAGTAAGAATATTAAAGCTAAGGATACCCTTCGCACATCAACCCCCGACAAAAAGGATAAGCTAATAATACCATAATTAGCTAACTTGGAATGAATACTCTAAAACAAGTTCCTTCCCCCTCTTTACTTTCAACTATGACTTTACCTTCAACTCTCTCAACTGCAAGTTTCACTATTGAAAGTCCAAGGCCTGTACCACCAAGCTTCCTTGACCTTGACCTATCAACCCTGTAGAACCTCTCAAATATAAAAGGTAAATGGGATTTTGGAATCCCTGGACCAGTATCACAAACGGATATTACATGATCTTTTGGAAGTTTTGAGTACTCTATAACTACTTTTCCATTTAAATTGTTATACTTAATAGCATTATCTACCAAGTTTCTAAAGACTATGTAAAGCAATTTTCTATCAGATTTTACCTCAACCTTGTCATCAACCATATTTTCTAAAAATATACCCTTTTGTTTTGCTAAAAACTCAACCTCTTCTAAAATTCCATCAAAGAACTTTTTCAATTTAAAGTATTCCATATTAAGCATGACACCTTTTGATGTTTCAAGCATAGAAAGTGTAATGAGATCCTGTATAAGCTGTTCCATATACTTAACCCTATCCATTGCTTTCTTTATAAAGCTCTCTGCATGCTCATCCCCCCTACACTCATCTTCAAGAGTTTCCATCAGAAGCTTTAACGTTGCAACAGGCGTCTTAAACTCATGGGATACGTTTGCAATGAAATCCCTTTTAAGATTTTCATACTTTTTAATCTGGGTAAGGTCATGTATTAACAAAGCTTTCTCATCCATATCGGAAGCGAAAATTATCTGAACAAACCTGTCCTTGATTTTCTTGTTTTCCCACAAGCGGTACTTCGAATTGAAATTGCTGTTTATAAAGGAGATAACATCAAGATCGGAAATGGCTTGATGGTAAAACTTTCCAAGATAGTTATCTTCAATACCCAAAAGAGTTCTTGCAAACCTATTTGCATATACAAGTCTTCCATAGGGATCCATTATTACTAAACCCTCATTCAAAAGGTTAAGAGCTTGTGAAAGAAGCCTGGTTTTCTCTTTTACCTGTGAAATTGATAGTTTATCTTTAACAGCACCAACAAGACTATCTATATCTTTTGAATTTGCTTCCACAACTTCCTGGATGCGCTGTTTAAATTCCCTAAACCTTAATAAATAAAAAGCTAAAAGAACAAGAAGTATTAAGTTCAAAATGACAAGTAAAGAAACTAACAAATTCACCCTCATAGATTTGAGAAATATAGAAAGAAAGTTTATCATTTCAACAAAAATTTATGGAGGAAAGAATGGGACTAAGAGTGGCAATAAATGGGTATGGAAGGATTGGAAGGTGTTTTCACCGAACTTTACTAAACGATTCAGATATAGAAATAGTGGCGATAAATGACCTTACAGATGCAAAACACCTTGCTCATCTAATGAAATACGATTCAGTTCATGGAAAGCTTGACTTGGAAGTTAGAAGTGAAAACGAGCATCTAATTGTAGGAGATAAGAAAATCAGGGTCTTTTCAGAAAAGGATCCCGAAAAGCTTCCGTGGAAAGAACTTAACGTTGATATTGTCCTTGAATCAACAGGAAAGTTCAGAGACAGAGAAGGTGCATCAAAGCACCTTAAAGCCGGAGCAAAAAGAGTAGTTATTTCAGCTCCAGCAAAAGAACCTGATATAACCATTGTCATGGGAGTAAACCATGAACAGTTTAACCCTGAAAAGCACTTTATCATTTCAAATGCTTCGTGCACAACCAATTGCCTTGCTCCCGTTGCAAAAGTCTTAATGGAAAACTTCGGAATTGAAAAGGGATTCCTCACAACTGTCCACGCCTACACTGCTGATCAGAGATTACTTGATGCTCCCCATAAAGACCCAAGAAGAGCAAGAGCTGCGGCACTTTCAATGGTTCCAACAACCACAGGAGCGGCAAAAGCGGTTGGCATTGTAATCCCTGAATTAAAGGGAAAATTTAATGGCATATCAATCAGAGTCCCTACACCTGACGTCTCTCTCATAGATTTTGTCTGCGAACTCTCAACGAAAACAACGGTTGAAGAGGTAAACAACGCATTTAAAAGAGAAGCTGAGGGAAAACTTAAAGGGATTTTAGAGTATACTGAAGAGGAGCTTGTATCTGTCGATTACCTCGGGAACCCCCACTCCTCAATTGTTGATGGAAAATCAACCGATATTATAGAGGGAAACCTTGTAAAAGTTATTGCCTGGTATGATAATGAGTGGGGATACTCAATGAGACTTAAAGACTTGATGAAGTATATATCTAAGAACTCGGATTAATTTTTTCTGGGGGAGATTTCTCCCCTCCAGGCTTTTCTATTTGCAATGAGAAACTGCCTTGCTAAATTCCAGTTATCGTTAGCTTCCTTAGTCAAATCTGTTCTCGGAAAGTAAACAATCAACTTATCAGAAACAGGAACTAAAAATCCACCAAGGTAGCTCTTCTTAATTAGATAACTATTTGGCATTACAGAACCCAAGAAGAGGACAAAAAAAGCTGCCAATATAGCACCTCTCACAATTCCAAACAGGAAACCTAATATGTTATTTGCAACACCAAGGTTGCTTTTCGCGAATTTTGCATTGATATAATAAGCAAAGTACTTAAAAATCAAGAATGATATTAAATACACCACAAAGCCTATTGCCACAACCTCTACAGAGCCCATTACTGACATTAAAGAGGCTAAAGGGTGAGAAAGCCTTAAAGCTAAAATAATGCTTGCTCCTATTCCTATTATTGATAATATTTCTTCAACAAAACCTTTATTAAAACCTC
>CAZJFY010000107.1:0-3852 GCA_964545225.1 uncultured bacterium
ACATTTGAAAAGCACGTTCGAGAAGGGTTACCTCCTGAAGAGGCGTTGACAAAAACGATTGTTGAATCAAGACAAAAGCATGAAGAGAGCAAATTCATGGAAGCCTTAAAAGAATTCCTCAAGGAAGTTGGAGAATCGTATTCCCTTAAGGACATACCTGAAGAAGACCCCCTAATGGCTCTTTCAGATTCAATATACCTTGAATATGAGCTTCTGTTACCTAAAATTAAATCAATCCTTAAAAGGTAATGGAAAGAACAACTTACTTCTTCCATTTCGGTGTATCTATAACAGTAAACTCTCAAGGGAAAAGGATTACTGGATCAAACCTCACCCTGAAAAGGCTTCCAACATCAGGGAATAAAGACCTGATAGAAATCCTTGAAAGCTTCTCGCACAGTAAACTGTTAAACCTGAAACAGTTCTACCTTGAACTCTCAAAACTTTCTCCTTTCCAGAAAAAGGTTTATTACGAGATATCCAAAATCCCACCAGGTTTTACTAAAACCTATGGAGAAGTAGCAAGAAAATTAAACACTTCACCAAGAGCAGTTGGGCAGGCACTGAAAAAGAACCCCTTTCCTCTTCTAATTCCGTGCCATAGAATAGTGTCAAGCCAGGGAATTGGAGGTTTCTCTCAGGGTAGACTGATAAAGGAAAAGCTTCTAAATTTCGAAAGAGGTGCTTAATGGTATTTAAGGACAGAGAGCAAGCTGGAGAACTTTTAGCAGAAGCAATTTTAAGGAAATACGATGGGACGCTTCAAAATCCGGTAATAGTAGCCATTCCAAGAGGTGGGGTGGTTGTTGCAGAGCCGATAGCCAGGAAGCTAAAAGCACCAATTGAACTGGTAATACCAAGGAAAATTGGAGCTCCCTTTGATGAGGAGTTTGCAGTTGGAGCAGTAACAGAAGATGGGAGCATCCTTAAGAATCCTTACGCCGAAAGATTAAACATAGATGAGGATTACTTTAAGAGAAAAGCGCTTGAGGAACTAAAGGAAATTGAAAGGAGAAGGAAGACATACCCTGGAAACAAGGAGAGAATACCTTTAGAGGGTAAGGATGTAATCTTAGTTGACGATGGAATAGCAACAGGTTTAACGGTAAAAGCAGCAATTCTTTCTTTAAGAAAACTGAAGCCAAACAGACTAATACTTGCCATTCCTGTAATGCCGGAAGAGAAGGTTTCCGAATTTAGAGAAATGGTTGATGACTTAATAGTGCTTCATGCACCTGAATTCTTTGCAGCAGTTGGACAGTTCTATGAGAACTTCTCACAGACAACAGATGATGAAGTCATTGAAATTTTAAGGAAATATCACCCGTAGGAGAACCATGGAAAATCTCTTCTCAGAATCTGGAAGGCCTCTTGCCTACAGGTTGATACCGGATTCCCTTGACGGATTCATAGGACAGCAACACATAATGGGAAAAGGGAAACCACTGAGAAAATTGATTGAAAAGGATGCCATAAAATCCTGCATTTTCTGGGGTCCTCCGGGAACCGGAAAAACAACTCTTGCAAAACTTATATCAAAGGTAACAAAGGCTGAGTTCATACAGCTTAACGCTGCAACAACGAACCTTCAGGAAGTTAAAAAGGCCCTGGAAAAGGGAAGGGAAAACTTAAAATTTGGAAGGAAAACCATACTCTTCCTCGATGAAATACACAGATTTAACAAACTTCAGCAGGATGCACTGCTTCCAGACATAGAAGCTGGGAATATCATCCTAATCGGAGCTTCAACTGAAAATCCTTACTTTTCACTTGTTCCAGCCTTAAGGTCAAGGGTAAAACTTTACGAATTCAAGCCGCTAAAAGAGAATGAACTTAGAGAACTTGCAGAATGGGCGATAAAGGATAAAAAGGGACTTAATGGGAAGATATCCTTAACAGAGGAAGCAAAAAGATACCTTATTAAAATGGCAGCAGGAGATGGGAGAAAACTCCTCAACTACCTTGAGGAGATAGCATCAATCTATGAAGGGAAAATTGACATCAAGAAAGCAGAAAACGTTGTTGGCACACCAGCATTAAAGTATGGTAAAGGAGAATATCACTACAACGTTATATCCGCCTTCATAAAGTCCATAAGGGGCAGCGATCCTGACGCTGCCCTTTACTACCTTGCCAAGATGTTATTAGGTGGAGAAGATCCAATGTTTATCGCGAGGAGACTTGCAATCCTCGCATCTGAAGACATTGGAAATGCAAACCCTGATGCAATTCTTGTAGCCAATGCAGCAATGGAAATAACATCAAGGATTGGGATGCCTGAAGCTGCAATAACGCTTGCCCAGGCAACCATTTACCTTTCGATGTCCCTCAAATCAAATTCAGTTTACAAAGCCATTAAAAGAGCAATGGCGGACGTCGAATCTGGAGTTGAACTTCCAATTCCTCCTTACCTTAAAAAACCCTTCAAGGGATACCTTTACCCTCACGATTTTCCAAGGCACTGGGTAAAACAAAAGTACCTTGCAGAAGACAGGAAGTATTACGAGAGCAGCGGCATAGGCTTTGAAAAGAAGCTTGAAAAGTGGCTTAACTGGTTACAGGGGAAACTCATGGAAAGGGATAACTCCAAATAGGTTTTGTGGCATAATTAAGGTTAAAAACACCGGAGAGCTTATGAAAATAACTGGCAAAACCCTTACTTACGGAATAATTGGCTATCCTGTAGAACACTCCCTCTCCCCACTTATGCAGACCGCTGCTTTTAGATTTTACGGCATTGATGCAGTATATGTCCCCTTCCCAGTCAAACCTGAAAACCTTGAGGATGCAGTAAAAGGGATAAGAGCGCTCTCTATAAAAGGTGTGAATGTAACGGTTCCTCACAAGGAAAGGATTGTAAAGTTCCTTGATTTTCTTGATGAAGATGCAGAATTCCTTGAAGCTGTAAATACTGTAAAGAATGAAAATGGAACCTTAACAGGATACAACACGGATGCTGAAGGGTTCATAGATAGCTTAAAGGAAGCTGGCATTGAAGTTTCAGGGAAAAAAGTAACAATGATAGGAGCAGGCGGCGCAGCAAAAGCAGTTGGGTACGCCCTTTTAAAGGAAAAGGTTTCTTTCCTCAACATCATTAACAGAAACTTTAAAAAAGCAAAGGAGTTGGGAGAAAAGCTTGGGAGATTGGGAAAAGTCCTCATATTCCCGTTGAAGGGAACTACGGTTGAGGTTCTCCTTTCAGACACTGATGTACTGATAAATACAACCTCTGTAGGTTTAAAATCGGATGACCCCCACCTTTTCGACTACAGTAAAATTCCGGAAGGAATAACTGTTGTGGACATTATATACAATCCACCAGAAACTCCTCTCCTGAAAGCTGCAAAGGAAAAGGGGTGCAAAACGCTAAACGGTTTGGGGATGCTTGTCCATCAAGGAGCAAGGGCTTTTAAAATCTGGACTGGCAAGAATCCACCAATTGAAGAGATGAGAAAAGCTCTGAAGGATGGGATGAATGATTGAATTTGTAAAGCAGTTTGTAAACTCTGAAGTTTGGGCTCAGTATGAACCCTTTTTAATCTCACTCATCCTTGGTGGATTGATAGGAATAGAGAGAGAGTTCAAGAAACAAAGGGAGAAAGTTTCCATGTTTGGAGGGATAAGAACTTTCATGCTTATAGCCCTATTTGGAACTCTATCAGCTTACACCGGAAGCAAAATTTCAGAAATTGTTGTGCCAATATCCGCTATATCCCTTGCAACTCTTCTCATAATTGCTCAGATGATAGAGAAAACACCTTCCATAACATCAATGGTCGCAGCTTTAATTACATATCTGGTAGGAGTTATCTGCTACTTGGGAAGTATTCAGATGGCAGCAGTTCTTGCAGT
>CAZJFY010000108.1:0-3840 GCA_964545225.1 uncultured bacterium
GCAAGTGGGACAGGTAAAGAAAATGCTGATTGAATACTGCATTCACATCTGCATTAACCGTACTACTTTTCACTATGATACCAATACTCCCACTGAAGATGACCTTTTCTATCAATTTTTTGCATTAGTCCGTCCATATTACCAATATCCTTAAAACATTCAATTGTTGAAACTACTATAAAGCCCCCATCTCTTGTATGAAAAGCAGAGTTAATAGTATTAGCATCATCCCCTTTGTAGAAGTTTTCCCATTCAATCTTACCGTTTTTATCCAGCTTTATAATACAAGCGACTGCAAGGTCTAAAAACGAGCATGTTCCTACTACCGCATAATTATCATCTTGAGTTTGAAGCAAAATACCTTCATATAGAAGACTCCCATCTATTATAATGCGTTTGCTCCATTGAGGTCTCCCGTATTTATCATATTTCCTGACTACAGGTGTTGAGGAATCATCTGGCATACGAGTCAGAACTGCAATACCTTTATCCGTAGTTTCAATTACATTTACTATATCCTCATACTTCTTTTGATTTCTCAATACAATTCGCTTTTTCTTAATTATCTTCCCATCTTTGATCAGAATAGCATTAAGAATTTTGCTTTTTCCTTCTTTGGAATGTTTTTCTTTTGCAAAGATTAAGAACACACCGTTTTTCTCCTCCTTTGCATAGAAAATTTCTTCCACGTTTTTTAGTTTCCTTTTCCATCCCAACTTTCCCGATTCATCAAATTTCAAAACCGCAGAGTTTCCAATTACATAAAAACCTTCACTGTTCGCTGGAACCAAACGATTAACTTTCATGTTATATTTCTTAGTTACACTAATCGACTTTAGGATTTTCCATTTTTTGTTGAGAATAATAATCTGCGAATCTTCATTCATAGATTTCAGTTTACGTACGTAAACTGACAAAACAAAATCCCCTTTAGGCGTTTCTATTATCGAATGAGGATATTCTTCATCTGGACTTTTAAGAACCTTTCTGGTAATCAATTTTCCAATCTTGTTAAACTTCATCAAAACTACGTCACCATTATGGTTTCCTGTTGAGTCTGTGAAACCCAGAACCGCAAAGTTACCGTCCTTCGCTTGAATTACGGAATTTAGCTCATCAACAAATTTACCATCTATATGTTTTATCCACAACAACTTTCCATTGCTGTTAAATTTCATAACCCAACTTTCAAGAGCATTACAGTACACCCTATCACGTATAAACCCTGTTAAAATAAAACTGCCGTCTTTTAGTTGTTTCAAAGAAGTCGGAATATAAAGAGGAGACTTTCCAAAGGAAGTTGTCCATAATACAGTTCCTCTTTTATTGAACTTTATAAGTTTTCCCTCTCTATCAGATTCTTCAGGGTACGAAATAACTGCAACATAGTTTCCATCCTGAGTCCGAATAAGAAAGCAAGGGACTGCATCCCCTCTGAAAGTTTTTTTCCATTTCGATTTACCACTCTTATCAAATTCCATGAACCAATACTTCTGATCACCGCTTACTGCCACTACAATTCCTCCACTCAAGGAAGGAGCAATGGCAAAAGAAACATCATACTTCCCTGAGTTGTTCAGTACCTTTTCCCACAGAAGATTACCTCTTGCATTGAGTTTTCCTATCCATATTTTCATTGTTTTTTCTTTCTTTAAAGGAACTTCTTTGAGACCGACAAATGCGTATCCACCATCTTCCGTCTGCACTACAGAATAAATAAGTTCATTCCGATTTTTATCTCCATAACTTTTTTTCCACTGAATTTTTCCATACTTATCAAGTTTTATTATCAACCCATTACCTTCATTTTGTTCCCTTTCTATAATGCCACCGAGCACAAATCCTTTATCTCTCGTCTGGAATAATGAATAGACGTTGTCCCAGTATTTGTAGCCTATGGTTGTTTGCCATTTCAATTTGCCGTTTTTGTCAATTTTGAACAACCATATATCTCTATTTCCATCTTCTTCCTTTCCTGGTTCTGTATAACCAATTACGATGAAATTTCTATCCTGAGTCGGCGCTATGAAATAAGCTTCAGCCCGTCTCCCTCTGTCAAAAGTTTTTTCCCACTGCAGGTATAAATCTTTTCCAATTTTTTTGATAGAAGCTCCTCCTGATTCTCTGGAGTAAGCACTGTAACCTGCCAGAAGATAGCCACCATCGGGAGTCTGAATTGCAGAGTTCACGCTAACGAAATAATCGCATAACCTGTCAAAAGATACACTATAAGCAGATGATAAACTTACAATCAGGAAAAACAGTATTCGTGAAAAGAAATTAAGAATATTCACGATTCACTTCCTCATAATCAGCCTTTGAGGTTTGAGAGAATGCTTACTCACTTCACCTTAGAAACAGGAAAATCAAAAGAGCCAATGCTTATATAAGGTACCTGCTGCTTTCTGAATATCTCCTTAGACCTTTCAAAAACCTTTTCCTCAACGTAACTTTTAAGCTCATCAAGTTTTACGAAACCATCGCCATTCGCATCCGCCTTCCCTTTTAATCCTTCCACCAGCGTGTAGGTGAAAAGTCCATGTCCTTTGAACCCTTCCAGAGCATTCTCAACAGACTGGGAGGCTGTAAAAACAGAACCTCCCGCCGCTTTCCTGAGTATCTCTATCGCTGTCTTTGTGTCCATTCCCCTGATAAAGGTTAATTTCTGTGTCTCTGCCAGCGCCAGCATAATCTTCCTTCCAGCCTCTCCAGAATGGCATGCATCAAGAACTATTACCTTGTTCTGAGCAGGAATTTTAGCTATGAGGTTTACAAGCTCAGGATGGGATATCGCACTCTTTTCAAGATTCTGAGGGTCATAAAACAG
Source organism: uncultured bacterium (assembly GCA_964545225.1). GTDB lineage: Bacteria > Aquificota > Aquificia > Desulfurobacteriales > Desulfurobacteriaceae > CAZJFY01. Next base: position 2,828 of record CAZJFY010000108.1, read on the forward strand.
AACGTTGCTCGTAATCAGGAAAAATATCTCTCTTCCATCATCAAAAGATGAAACATCACCGTGTGTAGCAGCGTAGAATATAAAGTAGTCGTTGGCTTTAACCTCTTTTCCTATTCTTTCAAAGGCTTTTTCAATCGCCTCTTTTGTGGTCTCTTCCGGTTTTGTTAGCAGAACAACTTTTACCTTCCTGAATAAGGGAGATGCAACATCCCTGAGAGTATTAGCAAACAAGGTTGCATCTTTAACGGCATACTTTAAGTTCAGCTCCTCATTTCTAAACTTGTCTATTCCAACGACAAGAGCGTAAAGATCCGGAGCAGAAAGTTTGTAGTCAGAAAATACTCTTAACTTTTCGTGATTATACATGGATCTATCTTTATTGTAGGCAATAACTTCAACTTTATTCTCTCCTTCCTTGAGTTTCAGGGTAAAGGAAAGAGTTAGTTTATCCCTTCTGGCTTTGATGGAACGTGTGGAACTACCTGCCACGGCAATTCCGTTAATTTTAACAACAATATCTCCGATTCCGCCTCCCTGATTGATGAGTCTGACTTTCAGGTTCAGAGTATCTGAAGAAGTTTTAAACCCATCCTCAGGTGAGAGAATTCTTACTTCCGGAGCAGGTTTCCGGGCAACAATACTAGAAATGCTCTCAGGTTTCGGAAGCTTCCCGCCGGATAGGGCAAGAGTTACAAGTTCAGGTCTGTAAAACCGTTCTGCAAACTGGTCAAAGTCGTAAACCTTAAAAGTAGAGAAGTCAACAAAATGAACATAATCTTTATAGTTTCCTGTTCCGAAGAAATAGCCTTCCGGAGTAAGGGCAAGGGATGCATCGGGAAAGGAGTAAAGAGTAACAAGGAGTTTTCCGCTTTTAACATCCCACAGCTTGATGGTACCGTCCCAGCTTCCCGATGCAAGTATCCTGCCATCTGGACTAAATGATACCGAGTTAACCAAAACAGAATGCCCCTTCAACATCCTTATCAGCTACAACCTAATAACAACACAACGCA
>CAZJFY010000109.1:0-3786 GCA_964545225.1 uncultured bacterium
TAGCACAGATGAGAACATTCAACTTTTGAGAGAAAGGCTTAAAAAGATCCACCCGGAGCTTGAATACTTTGAAGAAGAAGTGCTAATCCTATACCCAACAGTTGAAAAAAGGTTGAAAGAAAAGAAATTAAAAGTTAGAAAAGCTTTTCGGGTTAAGTAGTGTACAGGAAAAAGTTCATTGAAAGCATTAGAAGGAATAGAGAGAGAATAAAAGCTCTTGGTCCCGGGATAGTAACTGGAGGAGCAGGTGATGATCCAGCAGGCATTGTTACATGCACAGTCGTAGGTGCAACGACCGGCTTTCAGCTTTTATGGCTTGCCTTTCTATCAACCCCAATGATGATTGCAGTTCAAGATACAGTTTCCAGAATAGCTATAGTGACAGGGAAAAGCCTTCCTGAAATAACAAACATCTTTTATTCAAGGAAATTTACAGGACTGATGATTTTTACCCTGTTGATTGCGAACATATTCACAATTGCAGCCGATATTGATGCAATAGCGTCAATTTTTGAAATTACAACAGGAATAAACTCTGTTTACTTTTTGATACCGATAACAGCGCTTATTGGATATCTCGTTGTATTCAAACAGTATAAAACTGTTAAAAAAGTCCTCATAATTCTTACATCTATCCTTTCAGTTTACATTATCTCTGCAATCATTTCAAAACCCAGCATAAAACTTGTTTTAATGAATACGTTTATCCCACACATCAAGTTCTCATCAGCATTTATCATTGCTGCACTCGGATACCTTGGAACAAAAATGTCCCCATATCTTCTTTTCTGGCAGGCATCGGAAGAAAAAGAGGAACACAAAACAGTAGTTCAAGTTGAAGAAGTTGACTTTGACACCGCAGTTGGGATGACATACTCAACAGTTATAGATTACTTCATAATAGTTTCAGCTGCTGTTATGCTGTTTGGCCATAACATTGAAACTGTGAAAGACGCTGCACTTGCACTTAAACCTTTAGCGGGAAACTATGCATTTGCACTGTTCAGCATTGGAATAGTTGTCTCTGGATTCCTTGCAATTCCGGTACTTTCAGGTTCTTCCGCTTACGCAGTTGCAGATGCTTTTGGGTGGAGAGAAGGTCTTGACTACAAAGTTAGCGATGCGAAAGGCTTTTACATCGTTTTCCTTGGCGCTCTAATACTTGGAGACCTGATAGACCTATCTCCAGTATCAACAGTTGATGCCTTATACTACAGTCAGGTTCTTGACGGCATCCTCCTCCCAATACTCATCGGAATAATACTAATGATAAGCAACAACAAGAATATAATGGGAGAGTTCACAAATAAAAGGTTTAACAATGTATTCTGTACCGTTACTCTGATCTTCACGGTTTCTTTAACCGCTATTATGCTGTACCAATTGGTGAGCTAACCACCATAAAAATTTCTTAAATTCTTAAGTAAAATCTGGTATAAATCTTAGCGGAGGTTTAAATGCTCCCCTTTTCAAAACTTCAAGGAACCGGAAACGACTTTGTGATAATAGACAACAGAAATGGCGAATTTGCCAGATTCATAGGAAATAGAGCTTTCGCAGAAGCGGTCAGAATAATATGTCAGAGGAAGAAATCTGTTGGAGCTGATGGACTTATCCTTATAGAACCTTGTGAAACTGCAAACTTCAGGTGGAGATTCTTTAACTCTGACGGATCACCAGCTGAAATGTGTGGAAATGGTGCAAGGTGCGCTGCAAGATTTGCCTTTGAAAAGGGAATAGCACCTAAAAGAATGAGCTTTGAAACTGAGGCTGGAATAATAGATGCAACGGTAAATGGAAGAAATGTTAAAGTTAAATTAACTGAGCCTTTTGATTTAAAGCTCAACATGGAAGTTGAAGGGATAAAAGGAAACTTCATCAATACGGGAGTTCCCCATTTCGTTATCTTCGTTGAAGACCTTGAAAATACTGATGTAACAAACATTGGAAGGGCAATTAGGTTTTCAGAAGCGTTTCAGCCTCAGGGAACAAATGTAGATTTTGTTTCTGTAAAAGCTCAAAATTTAAAGGTAAGAACTTATGAAAGAGGAGTGGAATCTGAAACCTTTGCATGTGGAACTGGAGCTGTAGCTTCTGCTCTTATATCAGCAATTGTCTACAACCTTTCATCACCCTTAACGGTAGAAACAAAATCAGGAGAGAAATTAAAGGTATTTTTTGAAAAGGAAAACTTGAAGTTCAAGAATGTATATCTTGAAGGAATAACTACCTGGGTTTACGATGGGGAAATCAGAGAAGAGATCTTCAAACAGTGACGTTGAAAAGTTTGTAAAGTTCCTTGAACTAATAGGGTACAGGGAGGTAAGAGTGCCTGAAACCGATTTGCCAGATAAAAACGAAGTTAACCTGAAAGAGACCCTTGAATCTTTAAGAGAAAAAGTTGAAAAATGCTGCAAGTGTAGACTTTGCAAAACAAGAACACATGTGGTTTTTGGTGAAGGGAATCCTGAAACCAATCTCATGCTTATTGGTGAAGCTCCCGGGGAACAGGAAGACCTTCAAGGAAGACCATTTGTAGGAAGAGCCGGGCAGCTTCTTACAAAGTTCCTAAATCTCTTTGGAGTTTCAAGAGAGGAAGTTTACATAACAAACATAGTAAAATGCAGACCTCCAGGGAATAGAAATCCAGAAATTGATGAGATTAGAACCTGTTATCCATACCTTGAAGAACAGATTAAGTTGATTAAACCAAAAGTAATACTTTGCCTCGGTGCATTTTCTGCGAGAACCATTTTAAACCTCCCGGAAAAAACTCCAATTTCAGGGATAAGAGGAACAGTCCAGAACGTTGATAACATAAAAGTTATTCCAACATACCATCCAGCCTACCTTTTAAGAAACAGGAAGGGGGAACAAACTTTTCAGAAAGACCTTGAAAAGGCTTTAAGGCTAAGCGGATTAATTTAAGTTTCCAGGCAACGCTAAAATAAACTTCCCTGCCTCCGATAATAGGGTTAAGAAACCCAATTTAAAGGAGGTTGTCATGGCACTCAGAATTAATTACAACTTTCAGGCAGACTTCACGCACGTGAATCTGCTAAAAACTGAAAGAAACATGAACACATCACTTGAAAGGCTTTCAACAGGCTACAGAATCAACTCAGCAAAGGACGACGCAGCAGGTTTGTTCATCGCAGATCAGTTGAAACTCGTTGCTGAAGCTCTTGACCAGGGCTCAAGAAACGCTCAGGACGGAATTTCAGCATCCCAGATTGCTGAAAGCTCCCTTTCCCAGATCTATGACAAGTTAACTACAATGTACACGAAAGCTCAGCAGGCGGCAACAGATACAAATGATGCAAATGCAAGAGCATCTCTTCAAACAGACATAGAAAAGCTAAGGGATGCCATTGAGAAAATTGCATCTACATCAGAGTTTAACGGGCTCAGGCTTCTTGATGGAACATTCACAAACAAAACCATCCACTTTGGCCCAAGGGCTGACCAAACACTATCAATAAGCATAAGCAGTGCTTTACCATCAAATTTAGGTGCCGCAATTGTGCATTCAAACAGTGGTAGCCCCCTCATAAGCCAAAGCAATTCCGGAAACTATTCAGGAGCAGATTCTACACAATTTAACTCCGGTGAAGACCTTTTGATTAATGGTACAAGCGTGGTATCGGGATTCTCCGATGGAGATGATCTTGATGCTGCAAAAATTGCGCAGAACATAAATGCAAACGTCTCTGGCGTTACAGCAGAAGCTAAAAATGAGATAACCGGTGGAGTTGCTTTTGGAACTGTAAGCGTAGGAAGCGATGA
>CAZJFY010000110.1:0-3783 GCA_964545225.1 uncultured bacterium
CATAATTGTCGAAGATGGGGAAGTGAAAGGTGTTTGCACTCATATAGGGGCAAAGTATGGTGCTAAATCTGTCGTTGTGACTGCAGGCACATTCTTGAGAGGGAAGATCTTTATAGGTTTTGAGGAATTTGAAGCTGGGAGGATGTGGGAACCACCCGCTAATAAACTTTCCGAGTTTTATGAGAAGATGGGATTTAAGGTTTCCCGTTTGAAGACAGGTACTCCGACAAGACTTGATGGGAGAACTATAGATTTTTCGAAGATGGAAGTTCAAAAAGGAGATGAACCTCCACCTTTCTTTTCTCATTGGAGTCAGGACAGGGATATTGAGCAAATTCCATGCTACATAACCTATACTACTCCTGAAACTCATAAGATTATAAGGGAAAATCTGCACAGATCTCCCATGTACGGTACCTGCAAGCTTATAAAGGGTGTTGGTGTAAGGTATTGTCCTTCCATTGAGGATAAAATTGTTAAGTTTCCAGAAAGGGAAAGACATCACGTATTTGTGGAGCCGGAAGGCAGGGATACTATAGAGTTTTATCCCAATGGCACATCAACAAGCCTTCCTTATGATGTTCAGGAAGCAATTATTCATTCAATACCAGGTCTTGAAAATGCAAAAATAACAAGGCCAGCTTACGCCATTGAGTATGATTTTGTAGATCCTACTCATCTTTATCCAACGCTTGAAACGAAAATTGTAAAAGGGCTTTTTAACGCTGGACAGATAAACGGGACAACTGGCTATGAGGAAGCTGCTGGTCAGGGAATTGTTGCAGGAATTAATGCTGCTCTTAGGGCTTTGGGGAAAGATGAAAGATTTGTTCTAAAAAGGGATGAAGCGTACATAGGTGTCATGATAGATGACCTTGTTAATAGAGGAGTTAGCGAACCTTACAGGCTCTTTACTTCAAGGGCTGAGTATAGGTTAATCCTCAGGTATGATAATGCAGATTACAGGCTTGCAAGGTATGGTTACAAGTTTGGTCTTCTGTCAAGAGAGCAGTTTGAAAGGGTAATGAGGAAGTATGAAGCTGTGAGGGTTATTATCACAAAGCTAAAGGAAACGAAACTGAATCCATCGGAAGCAAATGAGTTTTTGGTGAAGTTAGGGGCATCTCCTATTAAGGAAAGAAAGTCAGCTATTGAGCTTTTAAAAAGACCGGAAGTAAGACTTGAAAGCGTTTTAGGGTTTATTGATGTGACCATTGAAGCAGAGGGTAAAAGGTTTATAAGGGAAGTTCTTGAAGAAGTTGAGACTGAAGTTAAGTATGAAGGCTATATAAAGAGACAAATGGAGGATGTTAAAAAGTTTGAGAAGCTTGAGAGGGTTAAAATTCCTGAAGATTTTGATTATGATTTGGTTCCAATATCAAATGAAGAGAAGCAGAAATTAAAGAAGATGAAACCCTTAACGCTTGGCCAGGCTTCAAGGCTTGAGGGGATAAGGCCTGCTTCAATTTCCATTTTGTCAATATATCTGGAAAAGTGGAAAAGGAATGAACTTTAAGGAGTTGTGTGAGATTAACGGGATACACCTTAAACCCGAACACTTTGAAAAGTTAGAGATTTATAAGAATCTCCTTAAGAAGTGGGGAAGGAGAATAAACCTAACATCAGTGCTTTCAGATAGGGAAATTGAGCTTAGACATTTTCTTGATTCCTTGTTGGGGTTAAAAGCTTTTAAAGCTTTTGGTTTGGATATTTCAAAAAAGTCTATTGCTGATGTTGGTTCAGGTGCAGGGTTCCCTGGCGTTCCCCTTGCAGTTGTTATTGATAGTTCGGATTTTGACCTTATTGAATCAAGGCACAAGAGGTGTGTTTTCCTTGAACAGGTAAAGAGGGAGCTAAAGCTTAAGAACATTAAAGTGATCTGTGAAAGGGTTGAGAATGTAGATAGTTTTTACAACGTTCTTTTAATGAGAGCGGTTAAAGACCCTCGTAATGCTGTCAAGATAGTGAAGCATCTGCTAAAAAAGGGGGCGGTTCTTTGCATTTATAGAGGTAAAGGGACATTTAATGAGAAAATGGAAGGCTACTTTACACAGGAAATAGAAATCCCTGTAGAGGGCCTCAACGTGCGGAGGCGTTTCCTTTTTATCTGGAGGTCGGATTGAAAGGAATAAGTAGAAATGTAGTTTTTTTAGGGATTGTGAGTTTTTTTACTGATGTTTCAAGTGAAATGATATTTCCAATTCTCCCGATATTTTTAGAAAAGTTTGTTGGTGCTTCCAAATTTCAGATTGGAATTATTGAAGGTCTTGCGCAGTTAACAGCAAGTACTTTAAAGATTTTTTCCGGTTTCGTTTCCGACAGGTTAAGAAGGAGAAAGTTACTGGTCACCATTGGTTACTCACTTTCAAACTTCTTGAAGCCAACTTTGTACTTTGCAGGATCCTGGTTGCAGGTGCTTTTTATCAGAGTTTTAGATAGAGTTGGCAAAGGTATAAGGACTGCTCCGAGAGATGCTTTGATTTCCGAAAGTACAGAAGAAAGGGTTAGTGGGAAGTCGTTTGGGCTTCACAGGGCTCTTGATACGCTTGGTGCGGTTGTAGGAACTTTATTGGCTTTTTTAGTTCTTCTTCTGTTGGGAAGCAATGAAAGTGCATTTAGAACAGTATTCGCTATTTCAGCAATTCCCGGTCTCATTTCAATTATCATCCTAATTCTCTTTGTTAAGGAGAAGTCAGGTGTTGTTAAAGAAAAAATTAAATTTAAGCTATCAGGAATCCCAAAAGTTTACTTTAAGTTCGTATCTGTTCAGTCTTTATTTACGCTTTTTTCTATGAACTATGCTTTCATGATATTGAAAAGTGAGCATTCGGGGATTTCTGTAGGTTTCATTCCACTTGCTTACTTACTGTACAATCTGGTCTATTCCATTTTTTGTTTTCCCTTTGGGATGCTTTCAGATAGGTTTGGAAAAACAAGAGTTCTCTCGTTAGTTTACATTCTATTTTCTATCTCGGCATTCCTTTTCACCTTAAGATCAGGATTCGTTGCATGGGTTGCATTTTCGCTTTATGGGACATTTATGGCCGGGTTTGAAACTGTTTCAAGGGCAGTAATTTCAGATTTTTCTGGAGAGGAGTTTAAAGGAACTGCGTTTGGAATATATCATACGTTAATTGGTATCTCATCTTTTATCTCACTTTCAATTGCCGGGTTTCTCTGGGATAAATTTGGTGCTTCTTTTCCTTTTTACGTTTCGTCCTTTGTAAGTCTTATTTCTTCATTTATACTATTAAAACTTGTGAAGTAGAATTCTCTTTTGAGGGGTGTTTATGTGTGAGGTGATTTTTGAGGAAAAGAGAATAGTTATGAAATTTGAGGATGGTGAGGAAGCGTTTATAACTTTTGGCATTGATGATGAAAAGAAGGTTATAGTTGTAAGTACAACTTTTGTTCCTGAGAGCAAAAGGGGAAAAGGGATAGCAGGTAAGCTTTCAGCGCAGTTGGTTGAGTTTGCTGATGAGAAGAATTACAAGATATATCCCCTTTGTTCATATACTGAGAAGTACCTGAAGAGAAAGAGACCTGATCTAATTGCAGGTTAACATGGAAGTCGTTGTTACAACGGATAGGAAGCCTTCTTTTGAACTTGTTGAGGATGCAAAGAGACTTTCAGAAAAGTTGGGAACTCTGTATGTAAAAAGACGCCATAAGACTATTGAGGAGATAAAAAGGGAATTTGGCAAAAACGTTTTAGTCGTTAAGAGGGATTTTAACATTGTTGTTTATACCCTTTCTGGGAGGAGGCTTTTCTTTCATCCAGGA
>CAZJFY010000111.1:0-3754 GCA_964545225.1 uncultured bacterium
TAATCATAGACTATGTTCTTGAAGCGGAAAGTAAGATTAGAAAAGGTAAACTTAAAGTAAGAGACATTATGAGATCTCCCGATGACTTCGCTGAAGGAGGAGAAGTAGAGAGGCAAAGAAAGTTCTTCCACATTGTTGAAACCATAAAGAGCAAACTCCCTGAACTTGAAGAACTCTATAAAAAGCACAGGAAACAACCTAAAAATAAAGAAATTAAAACCGAACTCCTTAAAACATGGGCAGAAATAAATAACCAGCTGAGAAAGCTACCTTTATCCTTTTCAATTTACGAATCCTTGGCAAATAAACTTTACTTAAAAGCAAGAGAACTCAGCAGGTGTGAAAAGACCGTTCAAAAGCTAAGTGGAAAGCTGTCATTTCTTGGTGTACCAATAGAAAAGCTTCTGAGCAGGTTAGATGATCCCGAAATAGCTGAGAAAATTGACAATTCAAACTATACAACCAGGGAGATAAAAAAGCTGGTAAAGAGATATCTTGAAGCAAGACAAAAATACAGGGAAATCCTTGAGAACTTAGATATGCCAAAAACAGCATTCCTTAAGATAGCTGAAAGAGTTAACTTTTACAAAGTCGATTCTCAAGAGGCAAAAAGAATCCTTGTAAGGTCAAATTTAAGGTTAGTTGTCAGCATAGCTAAAAAGTACATAAACAGAGGACTACACTTCCTTGATTTAATTCAGGAAGGAAACATCGGACTCATGAAAGCAGTAGACAAATTTGAGTACAGGAGAGGTTACAAGTTCAGCACCTATGCAACTTGGTGGATAAGACAGGCGATAACAAGAGCCATAGCAGATCAAGCAAGAACAATAAGAATACCTGTTCACATGATAGAAACTATAAACAAGCTTATAAAAGCTTCAAGGCAGATGTTCTTAGAAATGGGAAGAGTTCCAAAACCTGAAGAGATAGCGGAAAAACTTAAAATGCCTGTGTCAAAAGTGAGAGCTATCATGCAGATATCTCAAGATCCTATATCCCTTGAGATGCCAGTTGGTGATGATGAGGATACAACACTTGGAAACTTCATTGAAGATTCAAAAAGCCCTATACCTGAAGATGAAATAATAAAGAAGGATTTAAAAGAGAAAGTTTCAAGTTTACTTTCTCTCCTCAACGAAAGGGAAGCTGATGTCCTAAAGCTAAGGTTTGGTCTTGATGGATATCCCGAACACACACTTGAGCAAGTAGGAAAAGCCTTCAAAGTAACAAGGGAGAGAATAAGGCAAATAGAATCAAAAGCCTTAAGGAAATTGAGAAATCACGGTCTTGATATTGACCTAAGTATATTCCTGCAAAGGTGATTTCAAAAGATTCCTAAATTCTTTAAAGTCACTAGGAATTTTAGCTTCAATTCGCACCCTTTTACCTGAAACTGGATGCTTAAACTCCATCAGGTTCGAGTGAAGCAATATTCTTGGAGAAAACCTTAAAACTTTAGGAGTTATCAAACCCTTAAAATAAACGAACTCCCCTATAACGTAGTTTCCATGGTATGCAAGGTGCTTCCTTATCTGATGTTTCCTTCCTGTTTCAATTTCAACAAGCACATATGTAGCAAAACCAAAACTTTCAAGAGGTTTAACCTTTGTTATCGCTTCTTTCCCCTCAAGTCTTCTCCTTATCACAACTGGTTTACCGATCTTCCCATAAACTATTGCTCTGTAAATTTTCTTAATTCTTTTCTCCCTGAAGAGAACCTTCATCCTTTCAAGAAACTCCCTGCTTTTTGAAAGCAAAAGAACTCCACTTGTCTGTCTATCAAGCCTGTGAACAGCAAATACCTTTCCCCTATTCCTTGACACCAGAGACTCAACATCTGGAAAGTCTAAATTTGAGTTCACAAACGGAGGCTTGTTTACAGCTATCAGAAACTCATCCTCATATATAACCTCAATACTGGGTCTTTTAAAAAGCAGGTTAGGTATTGTTCCTTCAATTAAATCTCCTCGTTTCACAACCCTTGAATAGAGCAGCTCCTTTCTACCATTTAAACAGCACAAACCTTCATCGACAATTCTCTTTGCAGCTCTCTTAGAAATGTTTAAAGCGTTTGAAATGGCCTCTGAGAGCTTTTGCTCTTTTAAAACTTCAAAGGAAAACAAATCGAAACTATCCATAAACTCTCCTCAAAAAACTTTTATAATTTTAAGAACATATCACAGTGGAGGGAACTTGTTTATAACTTTTGAAGGAATTGAAGGTAGTGGGAAGAGCACTCAAGCTACACTTTTATACGAATGGATGATAGATAAAGGCCATGAAGTAATATTAACAAGAGAGCCTGGAGGAACGAAATCTGCAGAGGAGATAAGGAACTTCATCCTTACACCTAAAGAGGAAAAATTTCCTCCACCTGCCGAACTCCTTCTATACATGGCAGCAAGGAGCTTTCACGTTGAAAACCTCATAGAACCATCCATAAAAAAGGGAATCATAGTTATATCGGACAGATTCTCCGACGCCACTGTTGCATATCAGGGATACGGAAGAGGAATAGACATTAAACTGATTAGAACTATTAATGAATTTGCAACCAAGGGTATCAAGCCAGATATTACAATTTTAATCGACGTGCCTTCAGCAGTTGGACTGTCAAGGCTTAAAGGAGAAAAGGATAGAATAGAGCAGGAAAGCCTTGAGTTTCATGAAAAAGTGAGAAAGGGATACATTGAAATTGCAAAAAGCGAACCAGACAGGGTGAAGGTAGTAGATGGAACAAAATCAATTGAAGATATATTTAAAGAAGTACAGAGCCTTATAAAAGAGAAAATGGAGATATAATGCCCTTTAGCAAGGTCGTTGGACATTCTCAACAGATATCCTTTATAAAAAAACTTATTGAATCATCCTCATTTCCCCAAGTATCCATATTTTCAGGTCCCGGAGGCATCGGTAAGAAGTTAATTGCAGTAGAAACAGCAAAGCTATTAACTGGCAGGGAAACTGCAATAAACATCAAAGTCATTGGGGAGGAGAAAATTCCGAAAATAGAGGAAATAAGGGAGTCCATTGAGTGGATGTTTAAGAAACCTGTAAGTTCAAACTGCAAAGTCCTGATAGTTGATAGAGCTGAAAGTCTTAGAAAAGAAGTTGCCAATGCTCTCCTTAAACTTCTTGAAGAGCCTCCCTCATACGGCTATATAATGCTTATAACTTCAAATGAACACTCGCTCCTTCCAACTATAAGGTCAAGAGCAAGCTACTTTAGATTTTCGAAACTAACCGAAAAAAACGTTGAGTACATTCTGGAAACCCTTAACATAGAAATTGATAGAAGAATCCTCAAAATTTCTGGAGGAAGTCCGGGAAATGCCATAGCAATAATGAAAAGTGACATCCTTCCTCTCATTGATGAACTGATAAACCTGTTAAAAAGTCCAAAAGCGAAGGAAAAAATTGTTGAATTTTCAGCAAAATTCTCAAAGGCATCTCAAGAAGAAACCATTCTTTTCCTTAATTCATTTGAAACGCTTCTCTCTAAAAAGAATACTATCTTTAAGTGGTTCGAAATAATCGATACGGCAAGAAAGTTTTTAACATTCAACGTAAAACCGAGACTGGTCATAGAATGGATGCTGATATCAGCTCTCTTTAACTTTCCTGAAAAATCTTCCTTATCTCAGATTTAACTATGTGTTTCATAGGGTGAACTACCTACCATTGAAGTAGTAGGATTTTGAAGAGGTTTAACAGGTTATCCCTCTGGACAGGTTCACGTTACCCTCTACTC
>CAZJFY010000112.1:0-3733 GCA_964545225.1 uncultured bacterium
GGTTATTGGGCAATTCACATCCTTGAAGTTCTTGGAAACGTTACAATTATTTCAACAAAAGCAATTCTGCTTGCCTTTAAAAGACCTTTCAGACTGAGACATTTTATATACTACCTTTCAACGATTGGAACAGACTCTTTCCCCGTAATAGCAATCACATCCATCTTTACAGGCGGTGTTATAGCACTTGAAACCTACAACACCTTTCACAGGTTTAACGCAGAACACCTTATCGGCGCAGTCGTTGCAATATCCATGGCAAGAGAGCTTGGACCCGTTTTAACTGCTCTCTTAGTTACAGCAAGATCCGGTTCTTCAATGGCTGCCGAAATCGGAACAATGAAAGTAACTGAACAGATAGATGCACTTGAAATGATGGCTGTTAATCCCATCAAATACCTTATAACTCCAAGAGTTTATACATCGATATTAGCCGTTACGCTGTTAACAATACTTTCTGACATAATAGGGTACATAGGGGGATACATAGTTAGTGTAGTCTCTTTTGGTGTAAACAAGGAACTATTTATGAGATACACAAAGGACTTCACAGACATGAACGACATTTATCACGGTTTAATAAAAGCTGCCGTTTTTGGATTTGCTCTTGCAGTGATAAGTTGTATGTATGGCTTTGTAACAAGAGGAGGAGCAAGAGGCGTTGGAAAATCAACAACAAGAGCAGTTGTTGTATCATCCATGGCAATACTAATACTTGACTACATAATAACGAGCATTTTAAGAGCTTTTGATATATAGGATTAGAAAATGGCAGAAACAATCATAAAAGTTGAGGGGCTACAAAAGAGCTTTGGCTCCCATGTGGTTCATAGGAACGTGTCCTTTGAAGTATACAAAAATGAAATCTTTGTTATCATGGGGCCTTCCGGAACAGGAAAAAGCGTGCTACTTAAACAGATTGTTGGTTTGATAAAACCGGACAACGGAAAAATAGAGGTCTACAAAAAGGATATTTTGAAACTTAAAAAGGATGAACTTATAGATTTCAGGGAAACTGTAACCTATGTATTTCAAGGAGGAGCTCTCTTCGACTCTCTCAAAATCTGGCAAAATGTTGCTTTTTACTTATTGGAGAAAAAAGGTGTAAGTGAAAAGGAAGCAAGAGAAAAAGCAAGTTTATACCTTTCCCTCGTTGGGTTAAGCGGAACAGAGGAACTTTACCCTTCAGAGCTTTCTGGAGGAATGAAAAAGAGAGTAGCAGTAGCAAGAGCCCTTTGTATAAACCCAAAATGTATAATGTTTGATGAACCAACTTCAGGATTAGACCCTGTAATGACTGCAATAATAGAAAACCTTTTACTAAGACTCAAAAATGAACTGAAAAAAACCTGTGTAGTTGTAAGTCACGATGTGGAAAGTGCATTCAGAATTGCTGATAGAATTGCCATTTTATGGGATGGTTACATTGTCGAAATCGGAACTCCTGAAGAGATAAAAAAGTCTGAAAATCCAATAGTAAAACAGTTTATAAATGGTGAGCCGGAGGGACCAATAACTGCTTCAGTGGGGTATAAAGGATGAACGGAAAACTAACTTTTCAGGCAAAGGTTGGAGCACTGATCTTTGCAAGCTTGGTAGGGCTTGGCATTATTGCAACCACCATAGAACCCCTAAAGTTTCACAGAGGGGCTGTCAAAGGAACTTACTACTTCAGGTTTTCAAATGTTGGAGGCTTGGAGAAAGAAGCACCTGTAAGGGTAGCTGGCGTTACTGTTGGAAAAGTATCAAAAATCACAGTATCAGATAGCGGAGCCGTCGTTGAAGTTTCTATGCTAAAGGACATTAAGCTCCACAAGGATGCATCAGCAAAGATTGAAACTATGGGTTTGATGGGGGAAAAGTATGTAGAGGTAAATCCCGGTTCACCTGAAAAACCTTTATTGCAACCAGGGGAGGTCGTTCTAAAAACGGAAACTCCTGTTTCTACCGACCAGCTGGTATCTGAACTGTACAGAACAGTTGAGAGGTTCAATCAGGCTTTAATCACGAAGAACGGAGAGAACAGACTTTCAAAGATAATGGATAACATTTCAAAGCTAACGGAAAATGTGAACAGCCTGATGGAAGAAAACAGGAATAACCTAAGGGAAACCCTGAAAAACACTGTTGCCATTACAGAATTCCTTAAAAATGAGCTTCCAAAGATAGCTGAAAACGTTAATACTTTAGCCACGCAGTTTGGACAGATTGCCCTTGAGAACAGAGAAGATATAAGAACAATTGTAATGAATATAAATGAAGCAACGAAAAAAGCTCCAGAAATTGCAGATAGACTTGATAAATTGGCTCAAAACCTATCTGAACTGCTTAATGAGGAAAACAGGGAAAACTTATCAGAAACAATAGAGAACATGAAGGAAACAACCAAGGAGCTTAAAGTTCTTGTCTCCAAGGTTAACAACGGAAATGGAACGGTTGGAAAGCTGTTCAATGATGAAACCCTGTACAGCAACCTTTCTAATGTTACAGAAACTTTCAACAAGGTTGTTAACAAGTTTGAAAGGCTTCAAACCTATGTTGGATTCAGTGGAGATGTAAACACAAGAACAGGGGATACAAGAGGAGTATTCACGTTCCAAATAATTCCATCTCCAACCCACTACTACCTGCTTGAACTTGTTGGAGATTCCCAGGGTAAAGTGGAAAGGAAAAAGTATTACCTATCTGATGGTTCAAGCAGGGAGGAGATTGAGAAGAATTACAGGACTGAGTTCACAGTTCAATATGCAAGAGTTTTCAATGATTCATGGTTACATAAGGGAGGGAAATGGATATTGAGAGGAGGACTCAAGGAAAGTACTGGAGGAATAGGACTTGACTACGTTTATAACAATAAGCTTTCCTTCATATCTGATATATGGGATGCGGGAAGGGAGGAAGCCGATGGAGACAACATCCCTCCCCATCTGAGAGTTGGAATAAGGTATAGATTTAATAGAAACTGGTTTGTATACCTCGGAGGAGATGAGCTTCTTTACTCAAAGCATAGAGGTCCATTCTTTGGTCTTGGAGTTCTATTTGGCGATGAGGACTTGAAATACCTTATAAGCTCTTTCCCTTCTGGAGGAGTTAAGTGATAGCTGTAGTTGACTATGGAATGGGAAATTTAAGAAGTGTAAGCAAGGCTATTGAGCACGTTGGAGCAGTTGTTAAAGTAAGTGATAACCCTAAAGATTTAGAAGATGCTTCAGGAATTGTTCTTCCGGGAGTTGGAGCATTTAAAGATGCCGTTCTCAACCTTAAGAACAAGGGGTTATGGGAGGCAATTCTAAAGGAAGTGGAAAAGGGGAAACCATTCTTGGGTATATGTTTAGGTCTTCAACTGCTCTTTGAAAGAAGCTATGAATTTGGAGAGACGGAGGGGTTAGGGCTAATAAAGGGAAAAGTTGTAAAGTTTAAGCTTCCTCCAGAGTTTAAGATCCCTCACATGGGATGGAATCAGGTATGGAAAAGGAAGGAATCCCTCCTGCTTAAAGGAATAGAGAGCGGAAGTTTCTTCTACTTCGTTCACTCCTACTACGTAAACTGTGAAGAGGAAAATGCTAAATTAACTGAAACTGATTACTGTACATACTTCACATCATCCGTTGAAAAGGAAAACATATTTGCAACGCAGTTTCACCCAGAGAAAAGCCAGAAACTTGGTCTAAAACTACTGGAAAACTTCTATAGACTTACAAGGAAGTCCTAATCAAGGAGGTTCAATGGAGAA
>CAZJFY010000113.1:0-3707 GCA_964545225.1 uncultured bacterium
TAACAGTTGAAGAACTTAGAAATTTCTCAGATAAGTTTGAAGAGGATATCCTCTTCCTGATAACTGTAGAAGGGTCCATTAATAGCAGAAGTATAATTGGAGGAACTGCTAAAGAGCAGGTCAAAAATCAGCTTGAGAAAATAAAAGAAGAAGAGGAGTTTGAATAAGATGGAGGCTCATAATGATAAAGTTTGAACCAGACTTTTTCAAAGAAAGGAATAGAGACATTGATGAAGCAACGTTAAGGGCTATAGCAAGAGAAGTCAGAAAAGATATCCTTAAAATGACAACGAACGTTAATTCAGGACATCCTGGCGGTGCAATGTCAGCAACTGATGTAATTGTTACTCTTTATTACTTCAAAATGAAACACGACCCTTTAAACCCAAAATGGGAGGAAAGGGACAAATTTGTCCTTTCAAAAGGCCATGTTTGTCCAGCCCTTTACTCAGTTCTTGCAAGGTGCGGTTACTTTCCCATGGAAGAGCTTATGAAGTTCAGGAAAATAGATGGAGAACTTCAAGGGCATCCAGATATGAGGAAAACTCCTGGAATTGAAATAAGTACCGGTTCACTCGGACATGGCATAGGAGCTGCTATCGGAATGGCTATGATGGCAAAACTTGACAGGAAAGATACAAGAATTTACTGCATGATAGGAGATGGAGAAGCTCAGGAAGGAAGTGTCTGGGAAGCAAGCATGGCAGCATCACACTACAACCTTGATAACTTATGTGTGATTCTTGATAACAATAACCTTCAGATAGACGGACCAGTTGATGAGGTCATGTCCATCTACCCTGTTCTTGAAAAGTGGCAAGCTTTCGGATGGCATGTTATTGAAATAGATGGGCATAACTACAGTGAAATTATTGACGCTCTCTTGGAAGCAGAAAACGTTAAGTACAAACCAACCATGATCATTTCCAAAACAGTTAAAGGTAAAGGGGTATCATTTATGGAAAATAGAGCCGAATGGCATGGGAAAGCCCTCCCTCCTGACCTTCTTAAAGAGGCACTAAAGGAACTTGGAGAGGTTGTATAAATCTGGAGGTAGAATATGGAAAAAGTAAGTCTTAGAGATAAATACGGAGAAACCCTGGTTGAGCTTGGAAAGGAGGATGAAAGAATAGTTGTTTTTGACGCCGATCTTTCAGGATCAACCAAAACTTCAAAGTTCGCAAAGGCTTTTCCTGAAAGGTTTTTCAATATGGGAATTGCTGAACTTGACATGATGAATGTTGCTGCTGGAGCAGCTGTGTCAGGAAAAATTCCCTTTGTAAGCACATTTGCAATATTTGGAACAGGAAGGGCATGGGAAGCTGTAAGACAAACTATCTGCTATCCAAAACTGAACGTCAAGATCGTTTGCACGCATGGTGGAATAACCGTTGGGGAAGATGGAGCAAGCCATCAAGCACTTGAAGATGTTGCAAACATGAGGAACATTCCTAACATGAGAGTCATAGTACCAGCTGATGACATTGAAACAGAACAAGTTATTAGAAAAATAGCTTATGCTGATGGTCCTTTTTATGTAAGGTTAAGCAGAGAGAAGTTCCCAAGAATTTTTGATGAAACTTACAGGTTTGAAATAGGAAAAGCAACTATAATCAAAGAAGGGAAGGATGTAACGATTGTCTCTAATGGCGTTGAAACTTATTTTGCAATAAAAGCTGCAAAATTGCTTGAAGAAGAAGGCATATCAGCAGAAATCATACACATGCCAACTGTAAAACCGATTGATGTTGAAACTCTCATTAGATCAGCAGAGAAAACCGGAGCTGTTGTGACTGCAGAGGAACACTCAATCATCGGTGGACTTGGTTCAGCAGTTGCTGAAGTTTTAGTTGAGAACTACCCTGTTCCTATGGAAAGGGTTGGAATTCCTGATAAGTTTGGAAGATCCGGGAAAGGTTGGGAACTCTTACACTATTTCAAACTTGACGAAAATGGCATAATAGAGAAAACAAAAAAGGTTTTAGAGAGGAAGCGCAATGGGTAAAAGGATCAAAAAATTAATTTTCTTATCTGTATTTTTCCTGCTGATCTTTTCAGTAAGCAGAATAAGCATTGCAGCAAAGAATGTTGAAACTAATCTTAAGGGAGAAGCCTCTTACGTAAAGCTATTTACAGAAGTTTACCAGATAGTAATGAAAAAGTACGTTGAAAGCGTAACTCCCAAGAAACTCTTTGAGGGAGCCATCCAGGGAATGCTTTCAAAGCTTGATCCTCATTCTGTACTGTTCACACCTGATGCATTAAAAGAGTTCCAGGTTGAAACAAGTGGAGAGTTCGGAGGTTTAGGAATACAGATAACCAAAACAAAGGATGGAAGATTAATGATTATAGCTCCCATTGAGGATACTCCTGCTTACAGAGCTGGATTAAAGGCTGGAGACATTATAGTCAAAATTGAAGACAAGCCATTTACACCAGATATGACCCTGATGGACGCCGTGAAAATGATGAGAGGAAAGCCTGGAACGAAGATAACAATTGAAGTCTGGAGAAAAGGATGGGCAGAACCAAAGAAGTTCACAATAACAAGAGCAATCATAAAGATAAAAAGCGTCAAGTATAGAATGCTCAAAGACGATATAGGATACATAAGATTTACAATGTTTCAGAAGAACTCCCCTCAAGAATTTAAAAAGGCACTTGAAGAAATTGTTGATGACAAGAAGCTTAACGGAATAGTAATAGACCTAAGAAACAACCCAGGAGGATTGCTTGATTCAGCCGTCATAATTAGCGATTACTTCCTTCCCAAAGGTAAACTCATCGTCTACACGAAAGGGAGAATTCCGGAAAGCGTGAGGAAATTCAAAGCAAAAACAGAACCAATAGTTCCATTAAACATTCCTATTGTCGTTGTTGTTAATGAAGGAACTGCCAGTGCAGCAGAGATACTTACAGGAGCATTAAGGTACAATGATAGAGCTGTTGTAGTTGGAGAGAAAACCTTTGGTAAAGGCTCAGTCCAGACGCTCTATCCCCTTGAATTCAATTACGCCGTTAAGATTACAACTGCAAAGTATTACATGCCAAATGATGAGTGCATTGACGGTAAGGGAATTACTCCAGATATAACTGTCAAGCTTTCAAAAGAGGATATCGAAACGCTTAAAAAAGAGTTCAAGGAAGTAGAAGAACATCCAGAAATGACTGAAGAGATAAGGAAAAAACGGGAAAAAAGAATGGATGCCCAACTTAAAAGAGCCGTTGACGTTATCCATGAACTGAAAATTCTTGAAAGCATAAGGAGCAAGAAGGCTTCTTAAAGTGATTTACACTATACACGGTTGGAGCTTCAATAAAAACATCTGGAAACTTGCAGGGCTTTCAGAAGCCCTGCATATAGAACTCCCCGGACATGGGAATTCTACGTACAAAGAAATTGACTTATTAAAACTCTCTGAAGAGATAGCTAAAAACATTGAACCAAAATCAAAACTCATTGGATGGTCTCTTGGAGCCACCATTGCATGTATAATAGCAGCAAGAAAAGAGATAGGTGAACTCATATTAATCTCACCAACTCCGAGGTTCCTTGAAACATCACAACCTGAAACAGTTATAAAGAAATTTCTCAGAGATTTAAAAAGAAACTTCAAGGAAACTGTGCTTGAATTCAGGAAACTGTGCTTTAAAAGAGAACATGCTCCAATAGATTTTCCAATTCCTGAAGAGGAAACTGCAGTGAA
>CAZJFY010000114.1:0-3672 GCA_964545225.1 uncultured bacterium
GTGTCGGAGCTGTTTTGAGAATAGCAAGTTCCTTTTCTATTTTCTCTTTACGGTATGTAGCTTCTTCCTGTTTTAACTTTTGCTGGGCTATTCTTTTAGCTCTCTCTTCAATTAAAAGAGCAAGTTTCTTCTCAAGATCCTCGGCTCCTGCTCCAAGTTCCTTTCTTGCCTGAATCTTTAATAGGAGCTTCCTGATTTCCTCGTCAATGTTCCCGGAAAGTTTTACTTCCTTCTTCTTTTCTGGACAGTCATCCCCAAGACATTTAATCTTTATTTCTTTTCCTGAAGTTCCGCATCCTGTTATAAGGAACATCATCAACGGAAATAGCACTAATCTTTTCATCTCTTACCTCGTAGAGCTGTGTATTCAATACATTTCTGAATAGCTTCTTCAATGGAAGAACTTTCAGCCATGAACTTTTGCCTGATTGCAACGTCATGAGCATCGGTTGTATAGAGCCAGTAGAAGAAAGGAGAAAGAATAAGCCTTCCTATTCCTTTACCTCTTGGAGTAACCATGTAGATTTCAGACCAGAAGCCCTTAACAGTTTTAAGGGTATTTTTGAGAACATCTTTTTCCCACTCAGAAAGATCAAGCTCTTTATCTCTGTGTATCTTTTCCCACTCTTCAGGTTTTTGTTCCAGGATAAACATGAAGTCAGCAGTGGATTTAAGAACTTTTGTAACTTGGTTCATCTGGAAATCAGAAATATTTTGAGTAATGGTAATGATGGAACCGTTAAACTTTCTGTACTCCCTTGCTCCCTGTTCAATAAACCTCAGCATTTCCTGGTCATTAAAGAATCGCCATGCCTCATCCCAGATAACAAGCTTTCTAATTCCTCTATCGCCGAGATAAATCTCATTGTTTATGTGGAAGAAAAGACTCATCAAGAGAAGGTTAAGAAGCTCTCCTGAGTCCTTAACAGATCCAAGTTCAAGGCAGATAATTCTGTTCTTAAAGTCAACTTCGTTTTTACCTATGAAAAACTTGGAATATGGACCTTCACACCACGGGGCAAGGTTAAATTCAGCAAGTTTGAGGAATTCTTCCTTACCTTCTTTCTTGCCTTCCTTCATAATTTCATCACGAACGTGTCTTATGTCTGTATCTTTTCCATACCTTGCAAGAGCTTCCTTTATAGCTATCTGGATCAATCCCCTTTCGGTATCAGAACACTTTTCATTGGGCTTTATCATCTTGTCAACTATGTCAACTAAGAACTTCATTTGCTTATCAAGGTCTTCAACTTCGCTAAAAGGGTTGACCTTTATGGGATTATCAGGAGAAACATCAACAAACTCACCGCCAAAGAGCTTTACTATTCCCTCGTAGCTTCTTCCAACATCAATAATTCTTACCACAGTCTTTGGTAGAGAACGGTAAGAGGCAATGATATGGTTAACCAGAACAGATTTTCCTTTTCCCATAGGTGCGGTGACTATTCCATTCATGCCCCCACTGGTATCCCAGAGGTCAACAAAAATTACCTGTCCACGCCTTGATATGAAGGGAACAGTTGGAGTCCCCGTTCCTTTCCAGTCCCACTGGATTGGAACAAGATTGGCAACGTTGTCCGAAAGCAGAGTTTTAAATCTTGAAAACCTCGCCTCTGTTATTTCTTTTACCAGATTAAAGGGAGTTGCAGATATGAAAAACTGAAGGTTTAGGAATTCTTCTTGAAGTTCATAGTTTTTCTGCATCATAAAGTTTTTAACTACCTGAACAGAACTTCTAAGTTTTTCGTAATCCTGAGACATCAAGTTCCAGACAACACATCCTTTCCAGAGAACCTCTCCTTCTTCAAGGCTTCTATTAAGGTGTATGAAATCCTCTTTTCTTTCCTCAAGCCTTGTAGAAAGTGCAGAAAAGTTTTGCTGTTTCATAATTATTTCAGCTTTATTGAGAAGGGATTTTTTCTCTTTACCATTTGCTTTTCTTAAAAGAAGGGACAGCATGAAAGGAACATTTATCTGGTTTCTGTCTTTAGCGAAAACTGAACCTGCAAACTCAAGGGTATGGAGGATTGAAACCGTTTTTGGATACTTCTTTATGGTAAGAGCCTTTGTATAAAAACCATCTATCTTGCAGAAGCCGTCGTACTGTTCAATGAGAGTATCATGGAATATGGCTTGCTCTCTGATTTCTTCTTCTTCATCGTAGATCACCTTGAAGTCTGTAGAGAAAAGTTCCTCATGCCCGGGATTAAAAAACTTGTAGTAGAACTCAAGAATTCTTTTTGGAGTAAGATCCTTTGGATAGAATGCTGCCTGGGAAAGAGTTGCTCTTATGCTGTCTCGGACATCTGAAATCTCAAGGTATCTGTCCTCATACTCATCAAGTTTGCAGGGAAACTTGAAGGTTATGAAAAGTTGCCCATCTCTTACAGGAACGTTCCAGTTGTTGTAAAAGCCTTCATATCTGTGTTCTTTGAGAAATTCTGCATACTTCTTTGCAACAATAAATGAAATTTCTTTCTCTTTATCTTCTTTGTTTTTTGGCTTTTCTCTTCTGTTAACGTAGTCATCAAGCATTTCATCTATGTAAGGAGATGCAAAGAAGGTAATTTGAACGAGAGAATCTTCAGGAATTGAAGGGTCAGTAAAAATGTTTTTCAGGAAGTTAACTGCCTCCGCACCTGCAGAAGGTCTTGGGTATAACTTAAAACCAAATCCAACATAGTCATCATCGCAAATGAAAAGGTTGTATTCCTCATCAAACGCAGTAGGCATCAAATAGTCTGAGATTCTTTCTCTAAAAAGAAGGGAGTTAACATTCTCAAGTTCCACTCCAGAAACGTCTTCATATATTCCAAGAGCCTTCGCAATTTTCTTTAAAACCTTCATACTTCCTCCTCTTTCTCTATGGGAAAGGGTAGGGGATGACAAAAAAGAAGTGAATGGTTTACCCAGAGTAAACAAATTTGTTCACTTTCAGTAAACCATTGAGTGAAAGAGAAAAAATCCTTAAACTGGAAAAAACCTTGAAAGGAGTAGAAAATGCTTGTGAGAACGTTACTTTTAGGAATTCTTGCAGGTTCAACTGCATTTGCAGGGGTATGCGATGGGATAACTGACCGGGTTCTCCAGAAACATGCCCCTATTCCATCATACAAGGTAATGTCAAAAAGAGAAATTAATGGACTATGTGAAATGATTCTGAATATCAATGGACAGTTCGTTCCTATCTATGCGACAAAGGATTTTGTCCTTGCAGGAGAAATGTTTTCAAACAGAAAGCAGATTACTCAGGAGCAGATAGCAATAGTAAGAAAGGAACAGGTTAAAAGGCTTAAAGGTAAGCTTGATGAATTAACAGCCACTATCTATAAACCTGCAAATGTTACAGGAAAGGTTCTCTATTTTATTACCGATCCAAACTGTCCTTACTGCAACAGGTTTAAGAAAACCGTCAAAGAATTCGCAGATAAAAACGGCATAACTGTAAAACTTGTTTTCTTTCCTCTTCCATTCCACAAAGGAGCTGACAGGAAAGCAGAATCCTTTATCTGTGAAGGAAAAACTTTTGAAGACTATCTAAAAGGCAATTATGGAAGCAAAACATGTGAAGATGGACGGAAGAAGATCCAGAAAATGCTAACCCTTGCAAAAGAAGCAGGTATCAGAGGAACTCCAACTTTCATAACAGAAAACGGAAAAGTAATAACTGGC
>CAZJFY010000115.1:0-3663 GCA_964545225.1 uncultured bacterium
TTGAGAGGCTATCTGAAAGCTATAACGTTGATATCTATAGTGTTGAAATGGTGGGGAAGGATGTTTTCTTAAAGGGTTACTTAAATGAGAGTATTTTGAAGTTTGAGTAACGACTTAGTAGACTAAACTTGCAGCATTTATCTTTATGTTTTAATTTGGAAGTATGCCAAAGGAGCGTTCTGTGAAGAAAAGGTTGTTTGTTGCTCATATGGTGAATATTAAAAGAGCTCAAGAAGTAAGGAGAACGGTAGATAAATTAAAAATTCAAGGGAAATGGGTTGAACCTGAGAACCTTCACTTTACATACAGGTTTTTAGGTGATTTTGAAGTTGATAGGGTAGATTCCTTAAAGTTTGAGCTTAAAGAGAAGCTTAAAGGGTTAAAAGCTCCTGAGGTTACTTACAGAGGGCTTGGTGTATTTCCAAACTTGAAGTCTCCAAAGGTTCTCTGGATTGGCGTTGATTCAGAAGATATTTTCCCTGTAAAGGAGCAGATTGACCTTGCACTTGAGAAGTTTGGATTTGAAAATGAAAAAAAGGTTTTTAGACCACACGTTACTCTTATGAGAATCAAGAGGTTAAAGCATTCAATAAAGTTCAAGTCATTCCTTTACTCAATGAGGGAAGAGGTTTTTCTAACTGGTGTTGCTTCAAGTGTTTCGCTTATTGAGAGCAAGCTCACAGAAAAGGGACCCATATATAGGGAAATAATGAAAGTGGAACTTGAATGATGATAGAGCTTTTAATTCCGCCTTCCATTGGTGCAATTATAGGTTATTTCACAAACTACATAGCAATTAAAATGCTTTTTAGACCAAGGAAGGCTTACTATTTTCTGGGGAAAAGGCTGCCGTTTACCCCTGGTCTTATTCCATCAAAGAGAGGAAAGCTTGCAGAAGCAATAGCAAGAGTTGTTAGGGAAAATCTCTTAACTGAGGAATCCGTAAAGCAAAGGTTGAATGAGGAAAATGTAAGGGAAAGTATAAGGAGTCTGGTTGATAGATTCTTTGAACAGTTTATGGACAATATCGATTTGTACGTTGAGCAGATTTTGGAAAGAATTGGTGACAAAACACTTCTTGAAATGGTGGAGCCGTCTGATTTAGAGGATAGTGTTAATAGAATTACTCTAAGTTTAATTAAGAGCTTAAGTGAACAGGAGAAGACGTTAAACGAAATACTCCCTCAGCAGTTAAAGGAAAACCTTATATCCCTTGTAAGGCTTAGCGTTGAAAAGGTTATTTCCTATATTGAGGGCAATATTGGAGATCCCGTTTTTCAGTTAACTGTTAAAGAGCACATAAAGAGGAACCTTTCAAAGCTTTTTAACAGGTATGTAAAGATAATCCCGGAGAGGTCCATCGATACCCTTTCAGAAAAGCTTTCCCTGGTTGCTGTCAATTTCCTTAAAGACGTTGCAGAGGATGAAAACTTGAAAGATAGAATCTTCATGCTTTCCTACTCAAAGGCTGAGGAGTTTTTAGATAAACCGGTAAAGTTTTTCTTTTCAGCTTTAAAATCTGAGGATAGAGAGAAGCTTTCCATGGCAATATCTCAGTCCCTGGTTAGAACCTTTGAGAGTACCATGGGGAAACCGATATCGGAAGTTGGCTTTTTTAGAGATAAGCTTTTCCACTTTTTCGTTAACATTTTCAAGCAGATTGGACAGAGGAATAGGAGATATATATCCGATTTAGCAACCCAGAAGCTCCTTGAAGTTATTGAGATAGAGCTTCCTGTGATTATGCAGTCCCTTGATATAGAAACCCTTGTAAGGGACAGAGTTAATGCTCTTCCAATGGAGGAAGTTGAAGAAATAGTGCTAAAATTGATAAGTGAGGAGCTTAAGTATATAACGCTTGTTGGTGGTGTTCTGGGATTTCTAATAGGGGGAGTTCAGGACATCATGTTCTTCTTCAAGTAAGTTTGGAGGAGCTATGAAAAACAAGGAGCTTGCAGCAATTTTTGATAAGTGGGCAGATATACTTGAGTTTAAAGGGGATAATCCATACCACATTAGGGCTTATAGAAATGCTGCAAGAATTATTGAGGATTTAACTGAGGACATTGAAGTTCTGGCAAAGGAGGGAAGGCTAACAAAGCTTCCAGGGATTGGTGAAAGGTTAAGAGCTAAAATTCTTGAGTTTTTAAAGACTGGAAAGATTAAGGAGTTTGAAGAACTCAAGACACAGGTTCCAGATACTATATTTACCCTTCTTGATATTCCCGGAGTCGGTCCAAAAACAGTTAAGCTCCTTTATGACAAAGTTGGAATAAGAAGCATAGAGGATCTAAAAAGGGCAATTGAAAGGGGAACTCTTCTGAATCTTCCAAGATTCGGGAAGAGGAAGGTTGAAAAAATCAAGAAAGGCATTGAACTTCTTGAAAGCGCTCACGGTAGGATACTCCTTGGCGTTGCAATATTCATAGTTGACAGAATAATAGAGCAGTTGAAGGAGCATTCAGCAGTTGAAAGGATTTCCGTTGCCGGTTCAACAAGGAGAATGAAAGAGACGGTAGGAGATATCGATATACTTGCAACCGGTAACAATTTAGAGATTATAGAGGCTTTTGTTAACCTTCCAAACGTTAAGGAGATACTATGGAAGGGTCCAAAGAAAGCAACCGTTATTGTTGAGGAGGGGGAGCAGGTTGATTTGAGGGTTATTGAACCTGATTCTTTTGGTTCTGCACTCCAGTACTTTACAGGTTCAAAAGCTCACAATATTCACCTGAGAACCATCTGCCTCAAAAAAGGCTACAAGCTAAATGAGTATGGTTTGTTTAAAGGGGATGAGAAGATAGCTGGTAAAAGTGAAGATGAGGTTTATTCAGCTTTAGGGATGGATACACCACCTCCAGAGCTAAGGGAAGATACAGGGGAAATTGAAGCAGCTTTAAAACATCAGTTACCAGAGCTTATTGAGCTTTCAGATGTAAAGGGAGATTTGCATATCCATTCAAACTGGTCTGATGGTGCATCATCCCTTGAAGAGCTTGTTAAAAGAGCTATGAAGCTTGGTTACAGCTACATAGCTATAACTGATCATTCAAAATCGCTAAAGGTGGCAAAGGGTCTGTCAGAGGAAGACCTTGAAAGGAGAAATTATGAGATAGATAAGCTGAACGAAAAGTTAGGTGGGAAGTTTAAGCTCTTAAAAGGTATTGAGGTTGATATACTTCCTGACGGTTCTCTTGACTATTCGGATGAGATATTAAAACAGCTTGACTTTGTCGTTGCTGCTGTACATTCAAGGTTTACTCAAGATAACACAAGTAGAATACTTAAGGCAATTGAGAATCCATATGTAAACGTTATAGCACATCCCACAGGTAGGGTTATTGGTTCGAGAGAAGCCTATCCACTTGACCTTGATGCAATCATGAAAGCAGCAGCCGAAACAGGAACAGCTCTTGAGGTTAATGCCTATTACAACAGGCTTGACCTTAAGGATGCTAACTGCCGCCTTGCCAAGAGGTATGGGGTTAAGCTTTCCCTTGGCACAGACTCCCATCATAGGGATCACATGTGGATGATGAAGCTTGGTGTTGGAACTGCAAGAAGGGGTTGGGTGGAGAAAAAGGACGTTTTAAATACTTTAACCTACAGGGGAATTCTGAAGTTTGTTAAGGATAAGAGAAGTAAATTTGGGGTTAAGTAAGG
>CAZJFY010000116.1:0-3640 GCA_964545225.1 uncultured bacterium
AAAAGCTTGACTAAACTCCTTAGTGATACTTAAATTCTCACCTGATTTAACTTTAAGGAGAGGGCATTGCTTCTTGGGAAGGTGAACGATCCAGATGACATAAAGAATTTAAGCTTTCAGGAGCTTGAGCAGCTATCTGAGGAACTCAGGGAGTTTATCGTAAATGTTGTAAAGAGGACTGGGGGACATTTAGCATCCTCTCTTGGTGTCGTTGAGCTTACTGTGGCACTCTTAAAGGTTTTTTCTCCGCCGAAGGATGCCATTGTTTGGGATGTTGGACATCAATCCTATGCTTATAAGATACTTACAGGAAGAAGAGAGAAGTTCAAGACTTTACGTCAATATGGTGGGATATCAGGCTTTCCATCCATTGAGGAGAGTAAGTTTGACGCTTTTGGCACGGGACACAGCAGTACTTCTATATCTGCTTCTCTTGGGATAAAGGTTGCTAAAAGCTTAAAGAAGGAAAATGGCTTTGCCATAGCTGTTATTGGTGATGGTGCAATGACTGCTGGGGAGGCTTACGAAGGCTTAAACAATGCCGGGCAGTTAGGGGAGGACCTTATAGTTATTCTGAACGATAACGAGATGTCCATATCAAAGAACATTGGAGCCATATCAAATTACCTTGCGAGGGTTACTACAGGGCAGACTTTAAGGAGGGTTAAGGAAAGGCTCGAGAATGTAACGAAAAAGGTATTTGGAGAAAAGGTTTATAAAAGACTTAAAAGAGTTGAAGATTTAGTTCTTAAAGGCCTTTTTCCCCCTGGCATGCTGTTCGAGGAACTTGGATTCAGGTATGTGGGACCTATTGATGGACATAACATAGAAACGCTTGTAAAGACGCTGGAAAACGTTTCTTTAATGAAGGGGCCAACGCTTGTACACGTTTTGACAAAGAAGGGGAAAGGGTATGAACCTGCTGAGGAAAATCCAGATATATATCATGGTATTTCTCCTTCAGTTAAGACTTCCTCAGCTGCTCCATCCTATACTTCCGTTTTCTCCAAGGCACTTATTGAGCTTGCAAGGGATGATGAGAGTATTGTTGCAATAACTGCAGCTATGCCCTCGGGTACCGGACTTGATAGGTTCCGAGATGAGTTTCCAGAAAGGTATTTTGATGTAGGTATTGCTGAACAGCATGCTGTTACGTTTGCAGCAGGGCTTGCAAGGGAAGGTTTGAAACCTGTAGTTGCGATTTATTCGACGTTTCTTCAAAGAGCTTACGATCAGATTATCCATGACGTTGCTCTTCAGAATCTTCCAGTAATCTTTGCGATAGATCGGGCCGGGATTGTTGGTGAGGATGGTCCCACTCACCATGGAAGCTTTGATATTTCATACCTGAGAATTGTCCCCAATATGGTTGTTTCTGCTCCAAAGGATGAGTCGGAGCTTAGAGATCTTCTATATACTGCGGTTTCTTCGAAGTCCCCTTTTTCTATAAGGTATCCAAGAGGGAAAGGGTATGGAGTGGGCCTTAAAGAGGGATTTGAATTGTTACCTGTTGGTAAATGGGAAGTCTTGACGGAGGGGAAGGATGCGGTAGTACTTTCTGTTGGATGGGAGGTTTATCAATCCCTTAAGGCGGCAGAGATTTTAAGGGAAAGGGGAGTGAAAGTTACCGTTGTTAATTCCAGATTCATTAAACCACTTGATAAAGAGCTTCTTGAGGAGATTTCTAAGGACTTTGATTTGGTGTTTACTGTTGAGGAGAATGTAATTACGGGGGGATTTGGATCCTCAATCTCTGAGTACTTTGCTGATAGGGGTGTTAGGGTCATAAATATTGGAATTCCAGATAGGTTTATTCCTCATGGAAATCAGGATTTCCTTCGGAAGTTGGTTGGTCTGGATAGCGAAGGGATAGCTCAGAGGATTTTGAGCTATTTAAAATAGGGGGAAAGTATCCCCCTATGAGCTTACTTTACGATTTTCTCTGTTGCTTCCTTAAGATCCTTACCAGGTCTGAAATCTGGAGTAATTTTAGCTGGGACTTTTACTTTAGCACCAGTTCTTGGATTTCTTGCAACTCTTGGTGCTCTGTTTTTCATCATAAATGTTCCAAATCCCCTAATCTCTACCTTCCCCCCGCCTTTTAGGGTTTCTGTTACTACTTCTATAAATGCGTTGAGTGCTGCATCGGCATCCTTCTTCCTGATGCCTGCCTTCTCTGCTATTGCGCTGATGAGTTCACTTTTCGTCATGCCGCTCCCTCCAAATTAGATTTTGATTAACTGCTCCAATCCTTATAAGAGAAATTACTATCTTAAACGGGTCTTGTCAAGATTTTCCAACAGTTTTTTAATGATGTAGCTCTTATCAAAACCTTCAACAGCGAGAATTTTTTTCCTGGATGACTTCCCTTTAACTATACTGAATGAGGATTTCGGTATTTTTAACGTTTTTGAGAGCATATCAATTAGCATGGCGTTTGCTTTACCCTTTTCAGGAACAGTTGTAAGCTTTACTTTGATTTTATCGTCCTCAATTTCAATTGAGTTCCTTGATGACCTTGGAATGACTTTTACCTCTATCCTTGCTGCTTTCACTCTCTTTTAGCTCCTCAATTATCTTTGTCATCTCCATCATCGTTAGCTTCAGTTTTTCCACTAACTTTCTTTGAACTTGCTTTAACCTTTCAATTTCATTCTCTATTTTTTCCTTTTCCCTGTTTAATTCCTCTTTCTCCTCCTTTGACTTTTGGATTATCTCCTCAACTTTTTTCCTTGCTTCCTTTAGTATTGATTCAACTTTCTCCTCTGCCTTAGATTTTTTTAAGCTTTCAATTGTTTTTAGAAGGTTCTGAAACTCGTTTGAAACCTCAATGAGAAATGCGTCTACCTCATCGGGATTGTATCCAAAGAGCTTTCTTCCAAACTCCTTTGTTCTTATATCCTTTGGTTTTAACTTTGTCTCCATTACAATCTCTCCACGATTTTATCAACTATTTGAAGAATGATTATAGCAATGATGGGACTTATGTCCACATTCCCAATTGGTTTTACAAAGTGTCTAACAGGCTTTAATATGAAGTCCGTGATGTCTTCTATTACATGAAGTATTTTATTTCTGCGATACGGCATCCAGCTGACTAAGGCTCCGATAACGATGAGATAGGTTGTCAGTTCAATCAACATATGAACAGCTTGTTTTATCCAATCCATCTCATCACCTTCAGCAGGTTCACGAGCTTTTCGATTGCCTTTGCTCGGTGGCTTATCCTGTTTTTCTCTTCTGTTTCGAGCTGTGCAAGTGTCCTTTTATCCCCTTCAGGGATAAATATGGGGTCATAACCAAATCCCTTTTCCCCTTTGGGTTCAGTTATTACCTTTCCTTCAAGAGTTCCCTCGCTCCACATTCCATAGTTATTTGGAAATGAGAGGAAGATGAAACATCTAAACCTTGCTTTTGATTGGTTCACATTTCTTTTTCTCAATTCCGCTATTAGTTTTTCAACGTTTTCCTCATCCGTTGCTCCTTCACCAGCAAATCTTGATGATTTTACCCCGGGGAGGCCATTGAGAATATCGACTTCAAGTCCCGAGTCATCTGATATTACTGGAAGTTTAAGGAAATTTGAGTAAAAGGTTGCTTTTTGATAGCAATTTTCTAAGAAGGTATTTCCTGTTTCCTG
>CAZJFY010000117.1:0-3629 GCA_964545225.1 uncultured bacterium
GCTCTACGTTCTTTTCAGGCTTAATCGGTGTTACCTTTAACTCTCCATTTACAAATTCTGCTTTGAGGATCTGAAATGTGAAGTACTTGTTATCCTCTGATAACCAGATATATCTGTAAATGTGCCTTGAGTTCTTCTTATCAAATAGCTTTACCCTGTAAGTTTTGAATCCTTTTACGAATTCCCTATTGGTTTTTTCTATTTTTTCTAACTCAACTCCTCTTGCTTTTAACGGTTTGATTATCTCCTTGATTATCTTTGCACTTGCATTATCACTAATTACATTCTGTTGCTTAGCTCCACACGAGAAGAGTAAGAGAGCTATTGATAAATAGGCAAGTTTCTTCATTGTCTATTCCTCCTTTATTTTAGCTTGTGCTGCTGCAAGTCTTGCTATTGGTACTCTAAACGGAGATGGACTAACATAGTTTATCCCTATCTTCTGAAAGAAGCTGATTGATCTCGGATCTCCTCCATGCTCTCCACATACGCCTGTTTTAATGCCTTTTCTTGTTTCATTTCCCTTTTCTATAGCAAGTTTTATTAGCTGTCCGACTCCATTTTCGTCTATGTGAAGGAATGGATCTCCTTTAAGAATGCCCTTTTCAACGTATTTGCCAATGAACTTTCCTGCATCATCCCTTGAAAGTCCAAAAGTCATCTGGGTTAAGTCATTTGTTCCAAATGAGAAGTATTGAGCATGTTGTGCAAGTTGGTTTGCTATTAAAGCAGCCCTTGGTACTTCAATCATGGTTCCAACCTGATATTCAACCTCAACGCCAGTCAAAGTGAATATCTCTGCTGCGATTCTGTCTATCATCTCTTTTAGAATCATGAGTTCCCTATCATCTGCTATGAGAGGAAGCATGATTTCAGGGTGAACCTCAATCCCCTCTTTTTTGCATTCACATGCAGCCTCTATGATGGCTTTAACCTGCATTTCGTATATTTTTGGGTAAGCAATTCCAAGCCTTGAACCTCTCAACCCAAGCATTGGGTTTACTTCTTGAAGTTCCTCTGCTCTTTTCTTTATCTCTTCAATGGAGATTCCCATTTCCTTGGGGGTTTTTTCAAACTCGTCGTCCGTTTTTGGTAAGAACTCATGAAGTGGAGGGTCAAGAAGTCTTATATTGACAGGGAGTCCGTTCATGACTTCAAATATTGCTTTGAAATCGCTTTTCTGCATTGGAAGGAGCTTTTTAAGTGCTTTTTCCCTTTCATCAGGAGTTTTTGACAGTATCATTTCCCTTACTACAGGTATTCTTTCTTCCTTAAAGAACATGTGTTCTGTTCTGCAA
This sequence comes from uncultured bacterium, assembly GCA_964545225.1. Classification (GTDB taxonomy): domain Bacteria; phylum Aquificota; class Aquificia; order Desulfurobacteriales; family Desulfurobacteriaceae; genus CAZJFY01. The sequence goes on from CAZJFY010000117.1 coordinate 1,299, forward strand.
AGGCCAATTCCCTCTGCTCCAAATTTCCTTCCCTGCAGAGCGTCTTCTGGAGTATCAGCATTAACTCTTACCTTCATGTCCCTTACGTCGTCAGCCCATGTCATAAGCTCTTCAAATTCACCGGATATGCTCGCAGGAATTGTCTTTATCTCTCCGTGGAATACCTCTCCGGTTGTTCCATTTAAGGTTATTAGTTCACCTTTCTTAACAACAATGCCGTCGTTTGTCCTGAACTCTTCCCTTTCGTAATCAACATAAATTGACTCTGCTCCAACTATGCAGGTTTTCCCCATTCCTCTTGCGACAACTGCTGCGTGTGATGTCATTCCCCCTCTTGCAGTTAAAATGCCTTCAGAAACGTGCATACCATGAATATCTTCAGGTGATGTTTCATGCCTTACAAGAATAACTCTTTCTCCTTTTTCACTCATTTCAACGGCTTCATCAGCGGTAAAGACAACTTTTCCTGAAACTGCTCCCGGAGAAGCGGGAAGCCCTTTAGCAATGAGCCTTCCTTCCTCAATTGCCCTTTCCCTTTCACCTTCGTCCATCATTGGATGAAGGAGTTGATTGATCTGTGATGGTTCAACTCTCATTATAGCTTCTTTCCTGTCAATTAAACCTTCCTTTGCCATATCAACAGCTATTTTTACGGCTGCTCTTGCTGTTCTCTTACCGCTCCTTGTTTGGAGAAGCCACAACCTTCCCCTTTCTATTGTAAACTCTACATCCTGCATATCTTTATAGTGCTGTTCAAGTATTTCCTTTATTTTGAGGAGTTCTTTAAATATTTCCGGAAATTCCTCTTCCAGCGATTTCTGGGAGTTATCGGTTTTTTGATAGTTTGCAATAGGTTGAGGAGTTCTTATTCCTGCGACCACATCTTCACCTTGGGCGTTTTTCAAGTATTCTCCGTAAATTCTATTCTCACCAGTTGAGGGGTTCCTTGTAAATGCTACCCCGGTTCCTGAAGTATCCCCCATGTTTCCGTAAACCATTGCAACAATGTTGACAGCAGTTCCATAGCTTTCAGGAATTCCATGTATTCTCCTATAAGTTTTTGCTCTTTCATTGTTCCAGGAGTCAAAGACCGCTCTTATAGCCATTTTAAGCTGTTCATAGGGGTCTTGTGGAAACTCACTTCCAGTCTCATCCTTTATTAGCTTTTTGTACTTTCTAACTACATCTTTTAAGTCTTCGGCGGATAGGTCAACGTCAACTTTTGCTCCAACTTCCTTTTTCTTTTCATCAAGGATCTTTTCAAACTTATCATGTTCTATTCCCATAACAACGTTGCCAAACATCTGGATAAACCTTCTATATGAGTCCCAGGCAAATCTCTCGTTGTTAGTATTTCTTGCAAGTCCTTCAACTGTTTCATCGTTAAGTCCGAGGTTCAAGATTGTGTCCATCATTCCAGGCATGGAGACTGGAGCTCCCGATCTTACAGATACTAGTAGGGGATTTTCTATATTACCGAACTTTTTTCCTGTTGCTTCCTCAATTTTTCTAATTCCGTCTAAAACCTCTTCCCAGAGTCCTTCAGGGAAATTCCTTCCAAGTTCAAAGTACTTTTTGCAAACTTCTGTTGTTATTGTAATGCCGGGTGGAACTGGAAGACCAAGGTTTGTCATCTCTGCAAGGTTTGCTCCCTTGCCTCCAAGGAGAAGTTTCATATCTGCTGTTCCGTCAGCCTTTCCGTTTCCAAAAAAGTAAACCATTTTGTTAGACATCAATACCTCCTTATGAAGGTTTAATCTTTCTAAAGTCGTATAGTTTTAATAGGGTATCCGATATAATCTTTAGTATTGATAGTCTAATGTTCCTTATCATTTCATCCTTTTCCATTACAAGAACATTATCAAAGAACCTATCAACGTAAGGTTTAAGTTCCCTTATTTTCAATAAAGCTTCTTTGTAAGACCTTCTTTCACTAAGTTTTTCAATTTCATCTTTTACTCTTTCAAATGCGCTTAGCAGTTCTTCCTCATATTCATTTGTTGGTTTGACTTCTTCAACAGGTTTGAAGTTTTCCGGGATTATGTTCATTACCCTTCTAAAAGTTAGCATAACGTCTTCAAAGTTCTCTTCAGATTTAAGTGATTGAAGAGTTTCCACTCTAAATTTTATGTCTAAGATGTCATCTGTTATGTTTATTGCAGCATCTATTACATCTGAACTAAATCCTTCCTGATTGAGAATAGCTTTTAGTCTATCTTTTATGAAATTCTCAACATCGCTTGCCGTTTCTTTCAGTAAGGTTATAGTGTAAAGGTTTGATGCCTTTTCTATTATTGGCCTTATCCCAATGTTTATTTCGTTTCTTAGTAT
>CAZJFY010000118.1:0-3627 GCA_964545225.1 uncultured bacterium
CTACGACCACCAAAAGTGCAGCGCTAATTATATGGAAGTTTCCTTTTTTGTCAACCAATCAAGATCAAAACGGCTCTTAAATGCTATCATTTCAGGAGATTTAAATCTGGAGGAAGTATGGGTATAAAGTTCGGAACCGATGGATGGAGAGGAATAATTTCCTTTGACTTTACGTTTGACAATTTAAGGAAAATCTCCCTTGCTCACTCAAAGGTTTTGAAGGAAAAGGGAGCCAAAAAAGTTGTTGTTGGTTATGATTTAAGATTCCTCTCTGAAGAGTATGGGAAGTTTGTTGCGAGCATATTTGCTGGAGAGGGATTTGAAGTTATCCTATCAAAAGGTTATTCTCCAACTCCGGCAGTTTCTTACTACACAAAGTACATGAACTGTGATAACGGCATTGTCATAACTGCATCCCATAACGTCGGAAAATACAATGGATATAAAGTTAAGGAATCGTTCGGAGGTGCAGCAAGAACTTGCTTTACAGACCTCATTGAGGAAAAACTGCCAGAAGTGGAGAAAGAAAAACCAGGGATTGGAGAATACAGAGAGGAAAACATCAATGAACCTTACATAGAAGGAGTTAGGAAACAGATAGAGCTATCCCTATTTAAAGAAAAAGAGATTAACATAGTTCACGATTCCATGTACGGAGCGCAGCAGGGCCTGATGATAAAAGCTGTGGAAGGAACAAAAACAAACGTGACAGAAATTCACGCATACAGAGACCCACTCTTTGGAAATGCTCATCCTGAACCTGTTGTTCCTGAGAACATCAAAGCGCTGATGGAAAAGGTAAGGGCTTTGAGGGCTGATATTGGAATAGCAAATGACGGTGATGGAGATAGGGTTGGCATTGTTGATGAGAAGGGAAATTTCATAAACTCTCAAATTGTATTTTCCCTTTTACTCCTTCACATTGTAAGGAACAAAGGATTAAAAGGAGCTGTCGCAAAGACGGTTTCAACTGGATACCTTGTTGATAGAATCTGCAGAAGTGAAGGCATTGAGCTTATTGAAACAGCAGTTGGATTTAAAAACATTTCCGAGGTTGTGGCGAAAAGGAAACTCCTTTTTGGCGGAGAGGAAAGCGGAGGATATGCTCTCATAGATTACCTGCCTGAAAGGGATGGTCTTTTAATGGGACTCTTCATTGTTGAGAAAATGATTGCTGAAGACAAACCGCTTTCGAAACTCGTTGAGGAACTATTTAAAGAGTTTGGAACTGCATACTACAGGAGAATAGACCTTCCTGTAACAGAAAATGAAAAGGAAAACTTGGAAAAGTTAAAGGAAAACCCTCCAGAAAAGTGGGGGAACCTGAGAGTTGCAAGTATTCTTACTATTGATGGATTGAAAATAGTATTTGAAGATGATTCATGGATACTATTCAGGCCATCCGGTACAGAACCACTCTTTAGAGTCTACGCTGAAACGGAAAATCAACAGGAAACGGAAAAACTGCTAAATTGGGGAGTTTCCCTTATTAAAAGTTAAGGGGAAGGGGAAGTTCCCCTAATCACACTTTGAATAAAGACAGCTCAAACACCTTAAACAGCCATTTTCCCTTATTAAAGCTCTCTCCCCACACATTGGACAGACATCAAACTTGTCCGTTTCTGAAAGCTTCTTTGGTTCAAACTCACCTTCAAGGATAAACTTCAATCCCTTTGCAATGGCATCCGGAATTGAGTATATCTTTATTCCCTTAAACCAGGATATATCCCTGCCCTGAATTCCTTCAAGAGTTTTAACAACTTCCCACGGATCTCCATCGTTCTGAAGGTAAAGGCTTATCAGCCTTCCGATAGCCTCAGCATCAGCCTTTTCGTCAGCACCGGACTTCCCTATTTGAACAAATACTTCTCTTACCTGGTTATCATTGTCAAAAGAAGCTGTAAGGTACATTGAACCCCTCGGAGTTTGAAGCTTTATCCTTTTGGCTTCTAAGAATATCTCTTCACTAAAGTCCCTCTTCCTTGAGGACTTTGGTTTACTCTCCTCAGTTATTAGTATCCCTTCTCGGGAACCGTCCCTGTAAACTGTTATTCCTTTACAACCAGCTTTCCATGCCTCGAAGTATATATCGGATATCACCTGAGGAGGAGTATCCTGAGGGAGGTTAATTGTTGAACTTATTGCATTATCGATGTGATTCTGAACGATTCCCTGAAGCTTTACCCTGTAGTAGGGATCAATCTGGTGTGCCGTTACAAAGTAGTCCGGAAGCTCTTTCTCATCTTTAACTCCCGAAATTTCCATATACTTCCTGACAAGCGGATGATAAACCTTAAACTCCTTTTGGGACAAAGATTCAGAACGTCTTATGTAGCTAAAAGCAAAAATGGGTTCAATCCCTCCAGTTACTCCTGACATGGTTGAGATGGAACCTGTAGGAGCTATTGAAAGAACAGTAACATTCCTTAAACCCTTTTCCCTTATCATCTCTTTTGTTTCAGGCCAGAGCCTGTTAACAAAAGGATTTTCCATGTGCTTTTCAATATCAAAAGCTTCAAAAGTCCCCTTCTCCTCAGCTATCTGCGCTGATTCCTGATAAGCGATGTTCTTAAACCTGTCGAAGAAACTGTCAAGGAATTCAAGAGCCTCAGGAGAGTCATACTTTATCTTTAGCATTACAAGCATATCTGCCAGCCCCATTACTCCAAGACCTATTCTTCTACCCCTTTTTGCAGCTTTCCTCTGAATTTCAAGAGGCTGTCTGTCAAGGCTATATTCAACAACGTTATCAAGAAACCTTACAGCCCTTCTTATAACCGTTTCAAGGCTGTCCCAATCAACAGATGCGCTATCCGTAAAAGGGTTCTTAACGAACTTCGTCAGGTTGACTGAACCAAGACAGCAGGCACCACCATCTTCTAACGGAATCTCACCACAGGGGTTTGTCGCTATCAGAGGAGCAAAATACTCTGATGGACTTTCCCTCTTAATCCTATCCCAGAACAGAACTCCCGGCTCTGCTGATGCCCATGCATTATTGACTATCTTGTCCCAGAGGTCCCTTGCCCTTATCTTCCTCTCAACCCTTCCAACAACGTCATTCTCAAAAGAGAGCGTAAATTCCTCATCATTCTCAACAGCTCTCATGAACTCATCTGTTATCTTGAGTGATATGTTTGCATACCTGACATTTCTCCTTTCAGGGTCGTTCTTAATCGTTACAAACTCCGGAGCATCAGGATGGTCAACTCTTATCATGAGCATCAAAGCACCGCGCCTTCCATCCTGTCCAATAGTACCCGTAACCTCTGAGAAGAGGTTCATGAAGGAAACTGCTCCTGTTGACCTGCTTGCCGCATTGTGAACAACAGCTCCCCTTGGCCTTAGTACTGAGATATCTGTTCCCCATCCTCCGCCCCAGGAATAGGTTCTTGCGGATTCATAAAGCGCATTAAATATAGCTTCAATGCTGTCATCCCTTATTGCAGAAACGTAACAGTTAAAAGGCGTTTTTCTCCTGTAGGGATCTCCGGCAGTGGCAAGAATCCTGCCTCCCGGAACAAATCTAAAGTCTTCAAGAATTTCATAGAACTTTTCAAACCACTCCTTCTGCTTTCTCTTTGTCTCAACGGAGGAGATAGCACGAGCCACCCTCTCCCACATCCT
>CAZJFY010000119.1:0-3622 GCA_964545225.1 uncultured bacterium
CTTTTCCTTTCCGTCATCAAACATCGTTTTGAATCCTCTGTCTAAAGCCTTCCTTTTTATCTCTACGGCTGTAAGCCTGAGAAATGGGGTATCCTTTTGGGGGAACAACTTCCGAATACCCGGACCATCAGGAGGAGTATGCCTGATGGTTTCCGCAGAATTATTAACACAACCCTTTTTAGCTTTTTAATGCTTTCCCTCCCCAAGATAACCTCCATAAATTTCTACTGTTTTAATTATAGCATCTTAAAGGTTAACTTCTGATATCATTACAATTATGATTTGTAGAAGGATTTTAAAAAAGCCGTCTTTTATAAGGCTTTGCCTTTTTTCTTTTTGTGAAGCTGTAGAAAAGGATTTCATGTTTTATGCAGCTTCAGTTGCTTACTACACCTTGATGTCAATAATACCGTTGTTTGTTTTTATTATCTCCCTTGCTCTTATTACGTTTCATGTAAACATTGAATCGTTAATTCCAAGGGAGATACTTGAGTCTCCCCTCAAGCCATTTTTTGATCAAGTGAAAAGGCTTGTTGAGACTTCAGGCTTTGTCAGTAGCACTGCTGTTTTAGTTATGCTCTGGTTTTCAAGGGGTATTTTCCTTTCCGTTGAAAGGGCATTTTGTGAAATCCTTGGAAGGGAAAATCCTGCTGGTTTTTTCTATAAGAACTTCGCTGTAATTCTATCCATTTTTATTTTATGGGTGCTTATGATTCTTTTCTACATTATGAAGTATTTGATTCTCCTGCTTTTTCCATCAACTCCAATTGTTCCCTTCATATCATCAGTAAGCATAATACTTATGCTTTTCTCCATTCTTTTTAACGTATATTTCTTCCTTCTTCCTGTTAAATTCCCGGTTAAGATAGTTTTAAAGGTTTCAGCTTTTGTTCTCTTTATGTTGATGATTTTTGAAAGAGTTTTTGTTTGGTTTATTGTAAATGTTTCAAAAGTAAACATAATATACGGTTCATTCGCTGCTTTGGTAATTTTCCTGCTCTGGATATATTATTCCGCAACAATGGTTCTCATAGGTGCCGGAATATTGAAAGGCAAGATGATATTAGAGGGCGAGGATGAGGCTGATAAAGTCAAAGCGTGAGATGAACGCAATAGCTAATGCTTTAAAAATTACAGGCAAGAGCATCGGATTTGTTCCAACTATGGGTTATTTCCATGAAGGCCATCTGAGTCTTATGAGGTGTGCGAGGAGAGAAAATGATGTTGTTGTTGTAAGCATCTTTGTGAATCCAATCCAGTTTGGACCAAAAGAGGATTTTGAAGCTTATCCAAGGGATGTTGAAAGGGATAGAAAGTTGGCGGAAAGGGAGGGTGTTGACTACCTATTTGTTCCTGATAAGGAGGAAATTTATCCTGAAGGTTTTTCAACATTTGTGGAAGTTAAAGGGATAACGGATAGGCTCTGTGGAAAAAGCAGGCCGGGGCACTTTGTAGGTGTTACTACTGTTTTAGTAAAGCTTTTCAACATTGTAAATCCAACAAAGGCTTACTTTGGAAAAAAGGATTTCCAACAATTGAAGGTTGTTGAGAAAATGGTTAAAGACCTTGATATGGGTATAAAGATCGTTCCCTGTCCAATTGTCAGGGAGCCTGATGGGCTTGCCATGAGTTCAAGGAATGTTTACTTATCTCCGGAAGAGAGAAAATCAGCCCTTTCTCTCTATAAATCACTTCTTCTTGCAAAAAGGCTTGTAGAATCGGGGATTGATGATCCTGAGAAAGTAAAAGAAGAGATGAGGGCTTTTATATTGTCTCATCCTCATGTAAAAAAAGTTGACTACATCGAAATAGTTGATCAGAATAGTTTTGAGCAAGTTGATAAAATAAGAAAGGGAGATCTTGTAGCTGTTGCTGTATTTGTTGGGAATGCAAGGCTTATAGATAACTGGGTTGTGGGAGAAGACCTGTAGGAGGAAGGATATGATTTACGAGATATCGCTTAAGACCAATGATAGAAATCAGTTCGTAGATGTTACTCATCAAGTTCAGTCGATTGTTGTGCAATCCGGAGTTGAAGAAGGGATTTGTATATTATACGTTCCTCATACCACTGCTGCAGTTACTATAAATGAAAATGCAGATCCTTCCGTTAAAAAGGACATAATAAAACATCTTGATAAGGTGGTTCCCTGGAGACAAGATTACTATGAACATGCAGAGGGGAATTCAGCAGCTCACATTAAATCATCTCTATTGGGGTGCAATCAAACAGTTATTATTAAAGGTGGCAAGTTGCTTTTGGGAACGTGGCAGGGAATATACTTTTGTGAATTTGATGGTCCGAGGTTAAGGAAAATTTACGTTAAGGTTATAAGTGGGTGAGAAGGTTAATCCTTCTCACCACAGTATTTTTCAAGCATAGATGGAATACCTAACTTGTGAAAGACAATCGATGATGGACAGATTCCCGTGAATGCGTAGAAAATCATCATGAAACCGATGAATCCTGTAAAGCAAAAGAAGTACTTTGATACTTCGAATCCCAATATCACGCTAAGGAGTATTAACGTTCCGGCAAACAGGTTGACCACTCTTTCAACGTACCATGAGTCCGTTTTCGCTCTGTAAATTCCCATTTTGTACCTCCATTACATAAATTTGGTTGCAGTTTTCTGGGCACATGTCGTAAATTTCATCTGAAGGAATAAATCTATCTCCAACACATATGCCCGAAAACTCTCCACTGCTGTTGAAGACGAAACCATTTCCGAAACAACTATTTTTAAACTCTTCAATTTTGTACAACCCTTTTTCATTTATGTATGTTATAAATCCCTTATCAGTTATAATTCCCCTGCTTATTTGAGGTATCCACATCCCTGTGATGTCAAAATCAAGAACGTATACTTGATTGCACTTAAGAACCCTTTTGGGATTTTTAAAGGTTACTCCTCCTTCCATCGTCCCCTTTATGAACTCCCATTCCATATTGTCCGTGGTAACAAGGTAAGCGTGAGTTGAGTTTTCTTCCTGTCTAACTTTTAAAATTACTGCCTGATGATAGTTGATTCCTTCTTTAATCTTTACAAGATTCCTCTTTATCATTGACTTTACATTGTAAATTTGTTGGGTTTCATTATTAGTTCTATTTTCTGTTTTTAAAAGTGGATTTGTGTAGTTCCCTTTAAAAAGCAGGGAAGTGATGATTTGAGGCTTATAGAGTAATAGGAAAAGGGTTAATAGAAGTGAGAGTAGAACAATTAGCAAAATAGTTAGAATTATGATGAGCTTCTTACTCACCTGCATCTGTTTCCTCTAAAGCCGCTTTTGCTTTGATACCCCACTTCGAAGTAGGATTTAAATCGTAGCACTTTTTCATATACTTTTTGAACAGGATTAAATTACCCTCTTCTCTGTAAAGGCTTGCAAGTCTATAGTAAGGCTCCTGCAATTTTGGGTACAACTCTATAAGCTTGTAGTATATCTCCTTGCAATCCTCGATCTTACCTTCCTTCTTTAAAATTTTAGCAAGTTCAAGGTATGCGGGAGTGTAATCCGGGTTATTTCTAAGTGATAAGGAGAGATTTTTCTTTGCACTTGGAATGTTCCCCTCTTTTTCTGCCAAAATTGCAAGTCTAAAGTATGCAACTTCCGGAGTTAA
>CAZJFY010000120.1:0-3574 GCA_964545225.1 uncultured bacterium
GTGCTATTTTAAAACCTTTGTTCAGATTTAAACTTGTCAGGATACATGGAGAGGCAAAAGGAATTAAAGATAACTTCCTAAATAGGTTAATCCATCAAAGTTTTGTTGACCTTGCAATTCTTTCCTCAAAAAAGCTTCAGTCCAAAGTTGTTAACGGTTTAAAGACTGCTGTTATAAAGGGGATTGTTGATACAGAAAAGTTCAAATGTTCTCCATCCGGAAGGGAAAGGGTAAGGAAAGAGCTAAACATAAAGGATGAAATTTTAATAGGCTTGGTTGGTAGGTTTGATAGGGTAAAGGGGCATGAGACTTTTATAAAAGGACTTTCTTACCTTATTAATGAGAAGGGAAGGAATGTTAGGGGGCTTATTATTGGCGAGGAGAAGGGGATTTCTGCTAAAGACCTTATCCTTATGGCGGAGAGGTTTAATGTTAAAGACAGAATAGTAATTGTTTCGGAAAGGAGAAAAGATATCATTGACCTGATGTCAGCGATTGATGTTGGTGTTATAACTTCAGTTGGTTCTGAGATAATTGCGAGGGTCTTGCTTGAGTTCATGAGCATAGGGAAACCGGTGATTGCTTCAAGAGTTGGAGTTATGGATGAAATTGTGGAGGAAAGTTTTGGATATACATTTAAGAGTGGGGATTGGAAGGATTTTGCTGATAAAGTAGAGAGAGTCATTGAAAGAGGAATTGATAAGCTTGGTATAAGGGCAAGGGAGGTTGCTGTTGAGAGGTATTCTGAACTTTACGTTAGTAGCTTTATTAACCACGTTGTTCCTTAACTGTGCTCCTGCAAGAAAGGATTATACAATTAAGTATCCTGCTTACCTTATAGCAGAACATCCAAAAAGCTTCTGGGAATGCTACGTTAAAGTTATAGGTGTTCTTGAGGAGAGAAGACTTCAAGATCAGGTTCCACCATTATCCGGCAAGGACTTAGTTATTTGTGATAAAACAGGTTGCGTTTACGTTCACTCTGATATCCTTGATCTAAGTGATTACATTGGGAAAAGGGTAAAAGTTTTGGGCTTTGTGGAAGTTTCAAGATTCAATACAGCTTATATTGATGTCTTGGAGATAAAGGTATTGAATGAAAATCGCTGAAGTTGTTGTAGATGTTCCGATAAAGAGAAGTTTCTATTACGAAGTTCCCGAGGATTTATTAGAAAAGGTTGAAGTAGGGAAAAGGGTTATTGTTCCCTTTGGGAAGAAAGACCTTTTAAGAACTGGCATAGTAACCGGAATTAGGGATGAGAAGGTAGATTTAGATGTAAAGAGTTTGTTTGACGTTCCTGATGCTTTCCCCGTTTTTACCACTGAGACATTGGAGCTTGCAAAGGTTATTGCTGAAAGGTATGCATCTTCTCTTGGAGAAGTGCTGTTTACGTTTTTACCAAAGGAACTCGTTCTTTTCGAGACAACTGTTGTGAAATTAATTGGAGAGGGGAATTTCAAGTTAACCGAGCTTGAGAGAAAGGTTGTTAGTTTCTTAAAGGAGAAAAGAAAGGGAGTTAAGCTCTCTCAACTTTCAAAAACATTTGGTTCTTCAGTTTACAGGGCTGTGAATTCTTTGGAATCTAAGGGTATCGTTTCAAAGTATGAACAGCTTAAAGATGGAAAGCTTCCAAAAACTAAATTTATAAGGCTTTTGAAAAGGGTTACTCCAAAAGGTAACAGGGCAAGGGAACTTGTTTCCTTGTTAGAGAAGAGGGACTTTGAAGTTTCAGAACTTTTACATATGGGGTTTTCAAGATCAACTATCAAAACCTTGTTGAATAAAGAGGTAATTTGCGTTTATGAAAAGATAAGTCCAGCAGAATTGAAAGCTCAAAGTTTAAAGGACAATAAGAAAGTTGAACTTACGGCTTTGCAAAAAGAGGTTTTTGATGAAATTGTTAAATCCTGCCAAAAGACGTTCCTTCTTTACGGAGTAACCGGTTCAGGGAAGATGGAGGTTTATCTTAAAGCTGCTGAACATTTTGTTAAACAGGGGAAGTCCGTTCTTATCCTTGTTCCAGAGCTTCTTTTAACTCCAGAATTGAGAGCCAGGGTTGAGAGCTACTTTGGGAAAGAGATAGGGGTTTATCATGGCAAGCTTTCAGGAAGAGAAAAAGTGTCTATTTGGCTAAAGGCTTTAAAGGGAGAGTTAAAGGTTGTTTTAGGTACAAGGATATCTGTAATGCTTCCAATGAAAAACCTTGGGCTTATAGTTGTGGATGAGGAACAAGATGTTTCCTACAAGGAACAGCAAAAACCTTACTATAATGCAAGGGATATGGCTATTAAGAGAGGTGAAATTGAAGAGTGTTCAGTGGTATTGGTATCAGCAACTCCCTCTGTAGAAAGCTATTACAAAGCAACAACAGGAGAGTTTGCTCTTTTAAGGCTAAATCAAAGAGTTACATCTTATCCACTTCCTTATGTAAAAGTCATTGACTTGAAGAAAGAAAAAAGAGTTTCAATCTTTTCTAAAAAGCTTCTTGATTCCATTGAAAATACTGTTAAGAAAGGAGAACAGGTTCTCCTTTTTGTTAATAGAAGAGGATTTTTCTCATCAGCTTTTTGTCCCAAGTGTGGATTTATTCCTGAATGTAAGGATTGTGCTGTTCCTTTGACCTATCACAAAAGTCGGAGAAAGATGATATGTCATATATGTGGGAAAAGGTACAATCCCATTTACAGGTGTCCGACCTGTAAAGTGAAGCTTGAGTTTAAAGGTTATGGTACTGAAAGGGTTGAAGAAGAGATAAGACACCTTTTCCCAGAGTTGAGAGTAGTTAGGCTTGATCAGGATACTGTAAGGAGCCAAAAAAAGGCAGCAGATATAATAAAGGAGATAAAAGAAGGAAAATATGATGTTATCGTTGGGACTCAGATAGCCTCGAAAGGTCATAATTTCCCCAATCTCACCTTGGTAGCTATTCTTATGGCTGACATCTCTGCAGAGGTTGACTTTAGAAGATCTGAAAGAGTTTTTCAGTTGATAGTGAATACTACTGGCAGAGCAGGAAGGTTCAGGTATGGAGCTGCGATAGTTCAGGCTTTCAATCCTGATTTGCCATCAATCAAGTATGCGGCTAATTATGAATTTGATAAGTTTTACAGAGAGGAGATCCAGTCCAGACAAATTTTTAATTATCCCCCTTTTTCATACCCAATTCTTGTTGAGTTCTTGTTGGGGAATAAAGATAGTTTCCAAAAGCTAGAGAAGAAGTTTCAAAACCTGAAAGAGAGATTGAAAGGAATTCTGAACGTTCCTTTACTTTCTCCTGCTCCCATTCCTAAGGTTTCGGGAAAGTATCGGTTTCTAAGTTTTATGAGGGCTTCAAGTGAAGAAAAACTGATTGAAGGTGTTAAAATACTATCGGAGGAGCTTCAAAAGAAGTTTAGGGGTATTAGGTATAAAATTGATGTTGAACCAATAAATATTACTTAATCTGGAGGTTGGTATGAGGAAATTGGTGATTTTGAGTCTAATGCTTTTAATGGCTTCCTGTGCAGTTAGTCAAACAACGGAAAGTCCGGAGGTTGCACCTCAAAAACAGGAGATAAACAGGTCTGTGTTTGG
>CAZJFY010000121.1:0-3572 GCA_964545225.1 uncultured bacterium
CAACTTGCAACATATCCTATTTTGGTGAGATTTCCTGAGAAAATGGAACTGCAAGGACTTATTGACGCCGTTGTTGTTAATCACAGAGAGAGGTCTGTGATAGCACTTCCGTATCCTTTAAAAATTAACCAAGCATCTCTTAAGCTAATCTCTTTTATCCCTGGAGTATCAAAAAAGCTTGCAAGCGATATTGTCTTAAAAAGGCCTTTTAAAGATAAAATAGAACTCCTGTCTCTCTTTCCCCAGCTTGAAGGCTTCGCAAAATTTCTGGAAATTTAGTTTATAATTTCAAAAACCAAAGAGGTGAGCATGTTTTCTTTACCAGACTACATCAGTAAAGTACAAGTTTATGAGCCTGGAAAACCTGTAGAAGAGATCGAAAAGGAGTTTGGATTAAATGAAGTCATAAAATTAGCCTCAAATGAAAATCCTCTCGGACCATCACCAAAAGCTGTAAGGGCAATAATTGATGACCTCAAAAACCTTAACAGATACCCGGACGGGAATAGCTACTACCTCAAAGAATCCTTATCTAAACACCTTGGAGTAGAAACGGAAAACATATTTATAGGTCTTGGTTCAAACGAAGTCCTTGATATTGTATCAAGGGCTTATTTAAGACCTGGGAAAAATGCTGTATACAGTGAAAAATCGTTCGCTGTATACCCCATCGTTGTCCAGCTTTCAGGTGCTGAACATAAAGTCGTAAAAGTAAAAAATAATTACTATATAGACTTAAATGCCCACATAGAAGCCATTGATGAGAATACATCTGTCGTGTTCCTTGCAAACCCAAACAACCCAACAGGAACTGCTTTCTCAAAAAGGGAATTTGAACTATTTCTAAAGAACTTTCCTGATGACGTTTTACTCGTACTTGATGAAGCTTACTACGAATATGCAGTTGGAGCGGGCTTCAACATTGAAAACGGTATAGAGTACATCTATGAAAAAAATATAATCGTAACAAGGACTTTCTCAAAGATATATGGTCTTGCAGGTTTAAGGCTTGGATATGCAGTTGCTAAGAAGGAGATAATTGATGACTTGAACAGAATTAGACAACCCTTTAATGTAACAAGACCCGCACAGGTTGCAGGGGTTGCTGCATTAGATGATAAGATGTTTTTAAAGCAATCTCAAGTCGTTAATGAAGAGGGTAAGAAGTACCTTTACGACCAGTTTGAGAAGCTTGGACTTGATTATGTCCCAACGTATGCAAACTTTATACTTGTTAAAGTTGGTTTCCCGAGTAGAGAGGTCTTTAACAGACTCCTAAAGAAAGGTATCATCGTAAGGGCAATGGATGGTTACGGCTTTCCTGACCACATAAGGGTAACGATAGGAACAATGAAAGAAAATATAGCATTTATTAAGAATTTGAAAACCGTTATATCAGAGCTTAAAGAAGAAGCGCTATGAAAATTGCTCACATATCTGACACACATCTTGGGTATGCCCAGTATAACCTTGTTGAAAGAAAAAACGATTTCTTTAAAGCATTTAGAAAAGCAATAGATGCAATAATCGAAAGGGATGTTGACCTTGTAATTCACACTGGAGACATGTTTGAGTCATCACAGCCTGACATGTTAACTCTTTCAACTGCAATTGATCAACTATCAAGATTAAAAGGAAAAGGGATTGAATTCATTGCAATAACAGGAAACCACGATAGAGTTCTCAGAAAGGGGAAAATTCCCCCTCAAAGGATACTAAAGGATTTAGGACTTCTCAAACTCATAGAACCTTTTGGAACAGTTTATATAGATGAACTTGTCATTTGTGGACTTCAATTTATGCCGAAAGCCTTCATAGAAGTCTTAAAGGAGGAAAAATTCAAGGAATTCGAAGAGAAAGCTGAAAGAGGGAAATTCTCTATTTTCATGTTCCACCAAGGAATTTCCAATTACCTTCCATACTTGGACTCCTATGAGATGTTCATCTCAGACCTTCCAAAGGGATTTAACTACTATGCAGGAGGACACATCCATAGCTTCATAAAGGAAAACTTGGGAACAGCAATTCTAAGCTATAGCGGGTCTACAGAATTTAGAACTGTAAAAGAAGCTTCTATAAAAGGAGCAAGTAGAGGCTTTAACGTAATCGATACAGAAACAGGTAAGCTTGAGAGAGTCAACCTTGATGGATTAAGGAACTTCCTTGTCTATGAAGTTAAGGAGGAAAACGCAGAAATCATGATGGAAGAGATTCTAAATGATATCTCAAAATCGGAGAAACCGGTTGTATTCATAAAGTACTCCTTTAAGGAAATCCCCATTGATTACTTTAATGACGCCATTTCATCAATTAGAAAGCAAAGCCTCATTCTCAGAATCTCTACAAATAAAATAACTAAAAAAGACACTGAAACAATTGAAAGCATATCATATGAAAAGGTAATAAATGAGTTTTTCAAAGATTATCCATCCCATGTGAGAGAACTTGCACTGGAAATTGCAAGAACGCAGACTGAACATGTTAAAGATGTATTGAAAAACTTTTATGAAGGAGTTACCAAAAGGGATTGGAACTACTAAATCTCCTCAACGACGTCCTATCGGACATAGTATTTCCATCATACTGCCTTGTCTGCGGAAAATACCTATTCTTAAAACATAAACTAATTGCGTGTGATAGCTGTTGGAAGTTATACTTTAAAGAGTTCAAAGGAGAAAAATGCTCCATCTGTGGATATCCCATAAGGTTAAGCCCTGGTACCGAGAACCTATGTAAGAGCTGCTTACTCTCCAAAAGGAAACCAAGCTTTGACTTCATTGAATACTACTCACTTTATTCAGGTCTGGTTGACATTGCCATAAAGGAACTGAAGTTCAGGAAACTGAGAGCCTTAGCTTATGAAATTGGAAAGGATATATCAAAGTCCCTCAAAGAATTCATAAATAAGCACAAGCTTGAAGTTGTAATACCTGTTCCTCTCCATTATGAAGAGTTAAAGAGAAGGGGATTTAACCAGTGTGAAGAGATACTGAAAGGAGCAAAAGTTGAATTCCAGAACGTCATTAAGAAAGATGTAAATACAAAAAAACAGTCATCACTAAACCATGGCGAAAGGAGAAACAACGTTAAAGGAATTTTCTCCATAGATAGGGAGATAGATGTGAAGAGCGTTTGCATCTTTGATGACGTTCTTACTACTGGAGCTACCGTAGAGGAGATATCGTTGCTCCTCAAAAAACATGGAGTTGAAACAGTCGGAGTTTATACAGTTGCAAGAGCAATAAAGTTGGGGGACAAAGCCCCCAATAAAGTTACTTCTTCTTAAGCCTTTCCATTGCAATCTTAATACTTGTTCTCAATCTCTCAATAGCTATGGCGAGCTTTGTAATTTCATCTTTTACCTTTGATTCATCAAGTCCCCTTACACCAATATCAACATCAAGTTTCCCAACGCTTATGTCATGAGCAGCCTTTGTTAACCTCTCAACAGGATCAACGATAACCTTCTTCGCAAAGAGCCAGAATGCAAGGAAGGCAAGGACGAATGCCCCTATATTCCAGATATCGATGAATGACATGGCCAGCTTTAAAACGTCAGGCGGAACAATCTT
>CAZJFY010000122.1:0-3554 GCA_964545225.1 uncultured bacterium
ACCATCAATACAATTCAGAGAATTTCTCAAATACTCCTCTGCAATCTCTAAGGTTCTATCAACTCCTCCATATCTGTTTACTAATTGTTTAACCTTCCTAATATCACCAACTTCCGTATCTGAACTATGAAGAACACCCTCTATAAATTTTAACTCGCTGTTTGAACAGTGATTGAGAACAGAAAGAAGAGGATAGGTTACCTTTCCCTCTCTGATGTCGTTTCCTGCAGGCTTTCCTATCTGTTCATCAGTTCCCATGTAATCAAGGGCATCATCTACAAGCTGAAAAGCAATTCCAAGGTACTTTCCAAAATCCCTCAGCGCTCTCCTCTCCTCTTCACCCGCTCCCGCAACTATTGCTCCACACTCACAGCATGCAGAGATTAGTGATGCTGTTTTCCTGTATATAACGTCAAAGTAATCATCTTCCGAAATGTTTATGTCCCCTATGAGTTCGAGCTGCTTGAGTTCACCTTCGGACATCTCCTGAACGCTCTTTGCCGCAACCTTTAAAACCTCCTCTCCCCCATAGTTTGCAAGAACGTAAATCGCCTTCGCAAACATGTAATCGCCAACAAGAACGGCTACATCGTTCCCAAAGAGCTCGTTTGCAGACTTCCTTCCCCTCCTCAGCTTCGCACCGTCAACAATGTCATCGTGGAGAAGAGTGGCAGTATGCATGTATTCCATGACGGTTGCAACAGGAATTAACCTGTCATTATCAGCGCCAAGGAGTTTCCCGGAAAGTATTGTCAGGGCAGGTCTTATTCTCTTCCCACCGCTGTCAAGTATGTAATTCCCTGCCGTCAGAACAAGCCTGACCTTTGAATCAAGGATTTCCCTTGAAAACTCTTCACAGGCTTTAAGCTCGCTCTCTATGGGTTTTAGTATCTCAGAGATGTTCACGATTCCTACCTTACAGGTATGTTCCTGCTTCCGGGTTTTGTTAGGGGAATTTTACCTTCCCTGCAGATTGGACACTCCTCAGGGGAATAGACTGGAACATCAAGCTTCCAGAGAGTGAAGAACGGAACTCCAAAATTAACTGTTCCGTTGCTCCTGTCAACAAGGCTTCCAACGGCAACGACAACTCCTCCGTTATCCTCCACAACCCTAATGGTCTCCCTCGTTGATTTTCCCGTTGTTACAACATCCTCAACAACAAGTGCCCTTTCACCTTCACCTATTGAAAAGCCCCTCCTTAAAGTCATCTCCCCGTTTTCCCTTTCAGCGAACATCCCCCTTACATCTAAATGCCTTGCAGTCTCATAAGAAACGATGATGCCTCCAATAGCTGGAGCTATCACGAAGTCAACTTCAATTCCCGCACTCCTTACCCTTTCAGCTATGTCCTGACAGAGAATTTCAGCATAGTGAGGGTACTGCAAAACCCTTGCACACTGAAGGTAGTAGGGGCTGTGAAGACCGCTTGAAAGGAGGAAATGCCCCTCCAAGAAGGCATCCGTCTTCAAGAAAATCTCTTTTATCCTGTTTTCTGAAAGCATCCGACCTCCGCTTCTGCCTAATTTAGGCTTATACCTTCTTATTTCAACTTTAAAAACAACTGGACTTTGACGCCATTCAAAATTAATTCTCTTTCTCCACCCGTTTCCTAAAATCTAACAAGGTTATACCTACAACTTCCTGCGTTTCAGGGTCAATTCTTAGAATAGTCCCATCTCCAATATCTATCCCTTCAGCTCTCCTTGGCTTGCCAAAAGAGACGTACAACACATCAGCTTCTGAATCATAACTTATCACAGATTTTGATTCCAATGGAATCTTTATTGTCGCCATAGTATTTTCCTCCATTTAGCGTATCTCCTTGTAAAATATGCAGTTATGAGAAGACCTCCACCATTACACTCTTTATAGACAACAACAAGATTCTTGTCTTCTGACACTGGAGTTTTCTCATATTTCCTGACAGCCAGCAAAGCTTCACCATCTCCCTCAAGAACGAGGTCAGGACTTTCAATCGTTTCAAGTATTAATCTTTCACAACCTTTCATTTCTGGATGACCAGAGTATATGTGTTTCAACCTCTCCTCAGTTATACGAATCAAAACACCATTAACAGACCTTGCCACAAACATAACCTAAAATATATAAAATCCCTTAAAACTTGCCCAAGACTTTTGTCCTATCAGCATCTCTCAAGTAAAAGTTACCTATTAAAAATCTCCCTTCTGAAGCTCTCAAATGTTATTATTAGATTTCTACTATCTATCCAAACTTCCAAGTAAAGTTATTTAGTCTGGAGGAAAATTGAAAGTTAGAAAGGATATTCTTGAACTTTCTGAAAGCATTAAGGAAGAGGTTGTTAAGTGGAGAAGGCACTTTCACATGTATCCGGAACTCTCTGGAAGGGAGTTCAATACATCAGAGTTCGTCTCAGAAAAGCTAAAGGAGTTTGGAGTTGATGAAGTCATTGAAAGCTTTGCAGGTTCAACAGCCGTTGTAGCTACAATCAGGGGTAGAGGGAAAAACTGCGTTGCCCTGAGAGCCGACATGGATGCGCTCCCAATGGAGGAAAAGGGGGATAAACCTTACATATCAAGGAAGAAAGGCATAATGCACGCCTGCGGACATGACGCTCATACTGCAATGCTTCTTGGAGCTGCAAAAGTTCTGTGTGCAATGAAGGACAGGTTGCTGGGAAACGTAAGGCTCATATTCCAGCCGTGTGAGGAAAGGCACGACTGCAAAGGAGCAAAGCACTTAGTTGAAAATGGAGCTGTTGATGGCGTATCTGCAATCTATGCTCTTCACGTTTTTCCTGACCTTGAGTGTGGAAAAGTGGGAACAAGGATTGGTCCCTTTCTTGCATCAAGCGATGAATTTGAAATAACCATAAAGGGGAAAAGCACTCATGCTGCAAGACCTCATGAAGGAGTTGATCCTATCCTTATAGCAGCTCAGGTAATAAACTCCCTTCACCACATAGTAAGCAGAAGGATAGACCCTTTAAATCCGGCAGTGTTAACGATTGGAAGGATAGAGGGTGGATATGCACCTAACATAATTCCAGACTCTGTGAGGATGGAAGGAACGATAAGAACTTTAAACTTTAAGGATAGGGGGTCAATTCCTGGAATGATTGAAAATACGTTAAAACACATATCATTAGCTTATGGAGGAGATTACTCATTTTCAATGAGGGAGGGAACACCTCCCCTGATTAACGATGAAGTTACAACGGGATTTGCAATTGGAAAGATGAAGGAGCTACTTGGCGATGAGAATGTTGTTATCCTTGAAAAACCAACGATGGGAGGAGAAGATTTCTCTGCCTACCTTGAGAAAGTTCCGGGAACCTTCATAAGGCTTGGGACAAGAAATGAGGAGAAAGGCATCATATACCCTCTCCACAACTCTCTCTTTGATATAGATGAGGATGCACTTCCTATCGGCGTTTCCGTTCTCTCATACCTTGCCGTAAAGTGGCTTGAAGTTAATGCTTAGAAAACAGGAGGATTAAACCTCCTGAACAGCTCCCTTTGATGCTGATGTTACAAGCTTTGCGTACTTCCTGAGAAACTTTGACTTGATTT
>CAZJFY010000123.1:0-3524 GCA_964545225.1 uncultured bacterium
GTTTAGAAAGCATTTTTGCAATGGTTGTTTTCCCTGAACCCATGAAACCTATAAGACTTACTTTCATGAAAACCTCAAGGAAGGCAGAAGAAAGGCTTATAACCTTTCCTGGGCAATTTCAATATAATGTCGTCTTTTGAATTAAGTAACCTATCCGGTCCAGCACTAACTATTGCATCTTCTTTTACGTAAATTTTATTGTAATAACAATCCCTTTCCGAAATAAAACCTTCCTGAAATTTACCTGTGACTTTCTCAGCAAGAACCTTGTTTAGCTGCTTATTTAACTTCATGTATGTCACTGCTTCCAAATCATGGGGAATAAGTGAAATCAGTAAAATGAGGAAAGAGATGACAACTGAGATTCCGGCAAGCAGTGGACTGAAAATATCAAGGATGGATGCTTTTCTAAGCACAACATATCCATTTTCAATCCAATCAACAAAATCTACAGGCGTATAACCTATTTTATAAAGGTCATTAACCGTGAGTATAGAACCGTTCAGTTTCCTAATGGTTGGGGGAACATGGGAAAGGTTCATAACTTCAAGCTTAAACTTAACAAGAAATCTCTTTAACCTCTCCACTCTCTTTAGCATCTCCTGAAACCTTTTTAAATCCATGCCAAATTCTGCATTGCAGTCTTCAATCCTTTCAAAAACAGCTGACATAGGATAACCTTTAATTGAAATCTCAGAGAAAAACTTCTTCACCGAAAATAGGTTAACATCCCAATCACTAACCTTCAGAAAATAGATTCTTCCATCATTTAAACATAAGGAAACATCACCAATTTCCGTTTTAACTGTCACTAATGTCCCTTCTGAAGTGAACCTGAGTATCTCGGCGAGCTTATCAAAATTTACTCTCTCAGCCTTTACTGAGCTTACATGCATAACAGTACCTCAACCAAAGCGGAAATGGAGATAAAAAGCAAAATCAAAAAAGCCATTGAAAAATAATGTCCTTCACTGAAATTCCTGAATCCTGGAATAAAAAAGTAAGCACCATAAATCCTTGGAATTACCAGCTTCAGCTTTGAAAGAATGAGGTATAGGAAAACCAATAAGAGAATGAAAACCGCTTCATATTTCCATAAAAAGTTAAACCTAAAGTTTGGACTAACAAAATCGCTAATATGAATTAAAATGGGAACTGGCTTCAACTTCTCAGGAACTCCGCCTTTCAAACTCTTAAGAACTTTTTCTGCATTTCTAAAATCAAGCTTTGAAGCATAAGTTAAGTAAATGTTATACATAACCTTTGGGTTTTCAAATAGCTTGTTTGATCTTTTGAAGTAATCAAGAGCTTTATCAAAATCCTTCATTCTGTAATACTCAAAACCAATATTATTGTAAACAGCTGCCTTAAGCCTTACATCACTTGTAGCCTTTCCAAGTTTTTCAAGCTCCTCTCTCAAATTCAAATAGCCAAAAGCTTGCCTATTCGCGATAAGCTCAAAATCCCTGTAAAGTTTATTGCTCTCCTTCTCTATCAGGAATTCAGGAGCATACCCATCCCTTTCAAGTTTTAAGCAAAGGAGGTTTTCATCGGACAGAAGAAAAGAAAGAATTGATTTTTCACCACTTTGAACAAGAACCAGAGCACTTACAAGAATCACAAATACAGATGCCAACTTAACTTTCTTTGCACAAAGCTGGAAGGCTGCCGCCAAAGAGAAAACGATAAAGAGAAAATACCCTTTGAGAATAAGTGCAACCAAAAACATCAGTACAAATGCAAATGCTATAGCGTTCCTAACCCCTTCCCTTAACCTTAAACTATGAATGAAGAAAATTGAGGAATATAGAGACAAGAGGACTATCAGCGGCATCAAGATTGAAACTGAAAAGTGAAGGATAGATAGATACTTTTCATAACTGTTAATTTTCCCTCTATCAAATTCAAAACCCTTACCATCTAAAAGATAAAAAAGTTCGGGGATATTGCTTACCGGTAAATCCTCACGTAAGGTTTTTATTGATTCAAGATCACTTGAAATAACTTTCCCTTTTTTGCCCAAGGATATATCATTTTCAAGCTTTAGAACAGCTTTATCAAGTGTTACTGGAAGGTCTTTTCCACTTGCAAATTGTGGAAAAATCAATAAAGAAAAGCTAAGGAAGACTGCGCTTAATGAAATTAAGAAATTCATCCTTAGTTTCATAGTTTTTCACTCCCTCAATTCCCCACGTTTTAAAGCCAAAAACCTTCTTCCCTCCTATTTTTAAAGCATGAGCAATTTCACTTAAAGTCCCGAACCCCCCACCTACAGCAATAATAATATCGGAAGATGATACCACAATCACGTTTCTTGCCTGCCCAAGTCCAGTCGGAATTCTTATATCAATAAAACTATTTGCTTCCGACTCATAGTAAGGAAGTATACCTACTGTAATCCCACCTGCCCTTTTTGCTCCCTTTGAAGCAGCTTCCATGACACCGAACAAGCCTCCGGTAACAAGAACATAACCTAAACTTCCAACAACAAACCCAACATCCTCTGCAACTGAATAGATCTCACTTCCCGGTAAAACTTTCCCATCACCTATTACCGAAACGCTCTTCAAAGTTACTTCCCTTTTATGACATCAATGAGGGCTGGACCTATTTCACATAGGCCCAATTCATTAATATCCATAACGTGAATTCTTGTATCATGGCCACACAATCTACAACCATCAATCCTGAAAAGCCTTATAATATCCCCGATTTCTCTCTTATAGTTTTGAGCTTTCGTTTTAGAAAGAATTATCTCCTTTGAAAGAACCATCGTACAATCAACAATGTGACCAACTGCATAGCCGCCTGCAGCTTCACCAGTAAGCTCTTCATGGCTACTTCTCTTCTGAGAAATGAACATTGCCGTTTGATACCATTTCTTCATGAAATTAAAAAGAGCTCTAACAATGGATCTTGCAAACATCTCCTTGGCTTCAAAAAGACCGGTTATTGAATCAATAACTGTTCTTTTGACTTTATAGGTTCTGTAAACGTAAGCGAGCGTATCAAGGAGAGTGGGAATATCCTCTCTTAACCTGGAATTGCTTGCAGCATCAATAATCACGATGTTATCCTCAATTGCAGGAAAATCAACGTTCATAGCTGCGGCTCTCTCCTTTAAACCAGCAGCAAGAAATGAAGCTGGACTTTCAACTGTAACAAAACACACTCTCTCACCAAGAGATGCCTGCTTAATTGTAAACTGCTCAGCCATTAAGCTTTTCCCGGTATCTGGCATGCCTGTAATATTGATAACTGAATACGATGGTATGCCTTTAAGAGATATCCTCTCAGCTTTATCACCTTTCCACCTTACTGTAAAGAGAAGATCATCGAGACCCTTTACTCCTGAAGGAATTCCCTCAATTTTAGGAATCTCTTTTGCTGCCTCCCCAAGAACATAGATGTTCTCCTTCATAACGTGCGGTTCCCTTCCCTCAAATCTCCCGTAGTAACCCTCCATTTCCACCTCCTCATCAACATAAACTAATTATAATCTATTTAATCCACAACATCCTTGT
>CAZJFY010000124.1:0-3521 GCA_964545225.1 uncultured bacterium
AGTTTAGTTTCTGAAGTGAAATTTATCAAGCGGATGAACTACAAGTTGAACGGTGAGATAACAGATTAATTTGTTGCGAGATAGTACCAATAACTTTGCGTGAATCGCCAGAAATACTTTCACTTTTCCTGTTCTATCTAATCTGGAGAGAAATTCCTTTTAAGCCTTAGAAGTTTCAAACACACAGGGAGAAAACTCCGTTTTCGCCTTTTACAACTCCAAGCATCTCAAGGTTTAAAAGTATTTCCATAACATCCGGATATGCCAATCCTGTTTCCTCAACAATTTTGTCAACATGTGCTGGAGATTTGCTGATGATGTTAAAAATAGGTTTGAACTCTTGAGGGATTTCAAAGCTTTTTCTTTCACGTTTCAGGTATGGTAGCTCCTCGAAGATGTCTTCCATATCTGTAAGGGGGATTGCTCCATCCTTTATAAGCCTGTTTGTTCCCCTGCTTCCTTCAGAGTCAATGTTTCCGGGGACTGCAAATACCGTTCTTCCCTGCTCATTTGCAAATGCTGCTGTTATTAAAGAACCGCTTTTTTCCCTTGCTTCAACAACGATTGTTGCAATTGATAAACCGCTTATTATCCTGTTTCTCTTTGGGAAGTTTTCCCTTGAAGGTTTTGTCCCAAAGGGGAATTCTGTTATTAAAGCTCCACCCATTTCAAGAATTCTTTTCTTCAGGTTTCTATTTCCTGATGGGTAGTCAACGTCAATTCCGGATCCAAGGACTGCGACAGTTTTTCCTCCTCCTTCAACTGTCCCTTTGTGAACCTGCGTGTCTATGCCGTAGGCTAATCCGCTTACGCTTGCTATCCCGTTTTCTGCAAGGAACTTTCCGATTCTGTAAGCTATCCTTCTACCGTAAGGTGTTGTTTTCCTTGAACCAACAACGGCAATGCAGCTTTCAGGAGCTTCCCCCTTTACATAGAGGACTACAGGTGGAGATGGTATCTGCTTTAAGAGTTTCGGATATTCGTCCTGTATAAACGTGACTATTTTTACGTTTTGCTTTTCAGCCTTTCCTATTTCGGCTTCAGCTTTCTTTAACTCTTCATCAAGCTCTATATTTTCCGATCTGATAGCATCTTTGACGTTTCCATACTTCTGGATAAGTGAAGTGATGATGCGGGGACCAAATCCCCGCTTGAAGTTCAAAGCTAAAATTAGAAGGTTTTCATCCATTTACTTTCCCATGAGGTATTCATGGATGGCTCTGGCAGCCCTTCTTCCGTCTCCCATAGCCTGTATCACTGTTGAACCAGCCCTTATTACATCCCCTCCTGCAAACACGCCTGGAAGGTCAGTTTGGCATGTCTCCATATCAACAAGGATTTCTCCCTTCCTTCCAAGTTTGATTCCTTCAACACCTTCAACGACAACGGGATTAGGTCCCTGTCCAATAGCCATTACAACAGAGTCAACCTCAATGGTGAAGTTTGAACCCTCTATTGGAACAGGTCTTCTTCTTCCTGATTCGTCAGGTTCTGAAAGCTCCATCTTAACGCACTCAATGGCTTTTAGCCATCCATCCTCTCCTATGAACCTTACAGGGTTTGTCAGGGTCATGAACTTAACTCCCTCTTCCTTTGCGTGGTGAACTTCTTCAATCCTTGCTGGCATCTCTGCTTCAGAACGCCTGTATATAAGGTAGACTTCCTCTACTCCCTTCAGCCTTCTTGCAGTTCTTGCAACGTCCATCGCAGTGTTCCCACCACCAATGACTGCAAGCCTTTTCCCTGTATACACGGGAGTGTCATTTTCGGGAAATTTCCTTGCACCCATTAGAATAACCCTTGTCAGGAATTCATTTGCAGAGAAAACTCCATTAAGGTTAAGTCCTTCGATGTTTAGCATGTAAGGAAGTCCTGCACCTGATGCAATGAAAACTGCGTCAAACTCTTCAAGAAGCTCTTCAATTGTCTTTGTTTTTCCAACTATGAAGTTAAGTTTTATCTCAACTCCAAGGGATTGAAGGAATTCAATTTCTCTCTTAACTGTTTCATTTGGGAGTCTGAACTCAGGAATTCCATAGACTAAAACGCCTCCTGGTTCATGAAGAGCTTCAAATATTGTCACGGAGTGTCCAAGCTTAACAAGGTCTGCTGCACAGGCTATTCCTCCGGGACCTGAACCAACGATTGCGACTTTTTTCCCGGTTTTCTCCTTTATTTCAAACTTTTCATATCCGACTGAAGCTTCATGGTCTCCAGCAAACGCTTCCAGTGCTCCGATGGCTACGGGAGTCCCAACTTTTCCAACAACGCAAACAGCTTCACACTGTATTTCTTGCGGGCAAACCCTTCCACATACGGAAGGGAGAATGTTTTCCTCCTTAATCTTTCTTGCGGCTTCAACAAATTTCCCTTCGGCTATAAGCTTTATAAATTGAGGAATTGGAACACTTACTGGACATCCATCAACACAAGGACTTGCTGGACACTGAAGGCATCTTTTAGCTTCCTCAATAGCAAGGGAAGGTGTATAGCCAAGCTTAACTTCATTGAAATCTTTAATTCTTTCCTCTGGATCTCTTTCCGGTACAGGGATTCTATCCTTTCTTATCTCCTTCTTTGCCATATTTTAACTCCTCCCGCATCCGCAGTGTTTTTTCTGGAAGTTCTCAAGCGACTCTTTTTCAAGGGACTTAAACATGGCGAGCCTTCTCATTAGCTCATCAAAGTCAACCTCATGAGCATTAAATTCAGGTCCATCAACACAGGCGAATTTAACTTCTCCTCCAACTGTAACCCTGCAGGCACCGCACATTCCCGTTCCGTCAACCATTATAGGGTTTAAGGAGGCAATTGCTGGTATTTCATACTTTCCGGTGAGGTCTGCAACGGCTTTCATCATGGGAACGGGACCTGCCGTTATTACCATATCTATTCTTTCTCCCTCATCTATGAGCTTTTGGATTCCATCAGTTACAAGTCCTTTCATTCCGTATGAGCCATCGTTTGTCGTAACAATTACTCTATCGGATATGAGTTTCATTCTATCTTCCCAGAACATTAGCTCCTTTTTCCTGAAACCCATTATTGTCGTTATCCTGTTCCCGGCTTCTTTAACACCTTTAGCTATGTGGTGGATTGGGGCAAGGCCAAGTCCTCCACCAACGCACAAGACATGTCCCCAGTTTTCAATATGGGTAGGTTTTCCCATTGGACCTGCAACGTCGAGTATTACATTCCCCTCCTCAAAGCAGGAAAGGTGAAATGTTGTTTTTCCAACCCTTTGCACCATCAGTGTGATTGTTCCCTCTTCTTTATCCTTGTCCGCAATAGTTAGAGGTATTCTTTCCCCCCTTGCTGTTATTCTGACCATAACAAACTGTCCCGGCTGTGCCTTTGCGGCAATTTCCGGAGCTTCAATAACAAATTCGTCAACGTTTTCAGCAAGCTCTACTTTTCTAACTATCCTGTGCATGTTATCTCTCCCTAGCTCCAAAAATTTTTACAGAATTTTAACAAAACTGAGAAGACTTGACACTATTTAGGATTTTTTCAAATTTATA
>CAZJFY010000125.1:0-3508 GCA_964545225.1 uncultured bacterium
CCCGAAAAGGTACTATTTACTAAAGATTGATAATGGATTTTAAGGAGCCAATCAAATATTGATAATTTATTTCCCCATTTTCTACTTTTTCCATCTCCTCCTCAAGCTTCCTCGTAAACTCTTCAGATATGAAATTTTCGAAATTTACTGACAAGTAGTTAAAAATTTCTATTCCCAATTTTGTTGGAAATAGAAAGTTCTTTTTCTCTATCACGTAATGCCTATCAATCAGTGTCTGAATAATTTTTGCATAAGTTGAAGGTCTTCCTATTTTCCTATTTTTCATATCTTCTACAAGTTCTCCTTGTGTATAAGGAGGAATTTTCGGCACTTTTTTCCTTATGAGTGAAAGTACTTTTGTGTAATAAACTTCGTTCTCTTGAAGCTGAAATGGTAGTGGTTCAGTTTTTATCGGTATTATTAAATTCCAGCCGTCTTTAATGATTTCTATGGTCCTGGTTTCCTTTAATTGTAAGTTACCTGGTAAAAGTTTTATTTCAATTTCTGCTTCTTTAACTTTTGCTGGGATCATTTGAGAAGCTATAAACCTTTTGAAAATCAGGTTGTAAACCATTAGGTGTTTCCTTGTGATTTTAGAGCTTGATCCAGAAACTGCAATTAGTGTTCTTAAACTTGTTGTGTCCAAAGGTCTTGTCGGTCTTATACATTCATGAGCTCCTCCCTTCCCCCATGCTCTTAACTTAACAAAATCTGGGCCAAATTTTTCAGAGATGAATTCCTTTGCAACTTTCATGCCAGCAGTTGATACTCTTGTTGAATCCGTTCTATGATACGTTATAAATCCGCTTTCAAATAGATCTTGAGCTATTTCCATGGTTGTTTCTGCTGAAAGCTTAAGAATTTTAGAGCTTTCCCTTAGAAGTTCTCCTGTATTGAAGGGAGGTGGAGGATTCCTATCTTCAAGTCGGTAGGAATTGACTTTTATTTTTACTTTATCCGCAACGATTTTTCTAAATAGTTCAAGGTTTTCAGTCTGGAATCTAAATTTTCCAAATGGCGTTTCAACAATCAGGATGCCAATCATCTCCTTAGATTTTTTGTAACGGTCTATAATCCAGCCTAACACAGGGGTTTGAACCCTTCCTGCAGAAAGCCACTGTTTTTTAAAAGTTTTCCACAGCTTCTGGCTTAATGCGAATCCAACCCATCTGTCAGCTACTCTCCTTACTATCTGAGCTTTTACAAGGTTTTCATTTATATCTCTTGTATTCTCAAGTGCTTCAAGGAAAGCCCATTTGGTCACTTCATGGAATTCCATTCTCCTGAGGTTCATCTGGTAAGGTTTTAAGGAAAGGCCAACGTCCCATCCTATTTTTTCTCCTTCAGTATCTGGATCGCTTGCGATGAATACTTCATCTATTTCAAGTCCAAGTTCCCTTAATGCTTCTATAACCGTTATTTTGTCTATATCAGGTTTCCCTTTACATCTCGTGCAGAATGGTTCAGTTGTCTGTTCATTACATTTTGTACAGTACTTTATAGTATCGTAAACAGGTATGTAAAGGTTATTTTCTTCCTTAACTCCCCAAATACCATCCCTAATAGTGAGGTCAAAAACATGTCCTTTTGATGCAGTGAGCAGAATGAGCTTGTTACCAAGGTTAATTTCATAGGCTTCAACGTTGTTTACTTTTCTCTTTGCAGGTTTCCCAAAGAAGTTGGCTATAGTTCTTGCTTTGTTTGGTGATTCAACAACAATTAAAATAGTTTTGATAAGTTTTTTAGTTTCAAGTTTAACTTTGCCTTCCAAAATTTCCCTTATTCTTTCCCTATCTCTATCGACCATCTTAAATGTATCCTTCAAGCTTACTTCATCAATTAATTCAAATCCGGTTTTTTCAGAAAGTTCCCTGCCTTTGTCATAGTTAAGTATTTTAAAGGAGATATCCTCTAAGAAAAAAAGAACCCTCTTTTTCAGCGAGTTAAGAGCTTTGATATCATCAACGAACATAAAACAAATTCCCTTTGTTAAACCGCCAGCGAACATTCTTGAAGTTCTGCCTGAAGCCTGTATATACCCTGCTGCATCTCCAATAACAATGTAAAGTTCTCCATTTTTCTCTTTTAGAGTCACCTCTTCAGAATGTCTTACTTTTTCCATAAATTCGGGGTTATTGAAGTAGCTTTGGATGTATTCTTTTATTTCCGTTAGTCTTTCCTTTAATCGAGAATATTTAGTTATATCCTCTTCCCTAAGGCTTAAGTACCTTTTAAGGTAGGTAAGATATTGACTGATTTTTACCTGTTCACTTTCAGGAATTAAGTTTCTTAGAGTTAGAAGTATCCCAAAAAGTTTGACAGGTGTGAGAGTTAACTTGACACTGAATTCCATTTTTGGGACACCTATGAATATTGCGTATCTTACAGCTTGAGGGATGTCTATTCCTCTTGCAAGAGGGTTCCTGTAGCTTGAAATTCCAACAGCTGCCTGAATTTCGCCTCTGATAAATTTTTCCTGATTTTCTGATGTAAACTCCTCATAGGATACACTGTTTATGCCGTTTTCATTAAGGTAGTCAACTACTTTGTCTACATAGTCTTTTCCATAATCGGAGGATATGAATATAAAAACACCTCCACCGTTTTTCTTTATGAGTTTTGCCGTTTCTTTTAGAAAGTTTCTGTCTGTATATATGAGAATGTCCTCAACATTCCTTAATGTTGCTGCTGATTTTCCAACTTCAAAGCCAAGAATTTCCCTGAAAAGCTTTACTCTTTTAGATTTTGGTTGAGAAGTTGCTGATGAAACAACCAGGATATTTTTAACTGCCCTTTTCCTTTCTTCCAGAAGTTTTTCAAGTTTTTTAAGTTTATGGATAAGTTTTTCATCTGCTTTCTTGCCGAGTTTGGCTAAAAGAGTTTTTATGTTTATTATTTCTGTGGCAGCGTTGATATCTTCCTCTGTGAAACCGAGAAGTTGAAGAACTTTATCAATGTTCTTTGCACTTTTTAAGAGAGAATCGACATCATCAACAAAAACAAAGTTAAAGGGTTTTGGAATTATTTCAAAATTCCTATAAAGGAAGTTCGTTGTTGTTACCAGGATGTCATAGTCCCCACTTTTAATTTTTTCCTTTTCCGATTTTTTCCCGGTATAGAAAGCGATTTGCTTATTAGTTAAACTTAATAGTCTCTCAACTGTTTGAAGGACTAATAGCTTTGTTGGGACAAGTATATACGCTTTCCCTTCAATAAATGTTGATGTAACAATTCCCCATGTAGTTTTCCCAACTCCGGTAGGAGCAATCATTGTAAAGGATTTGTTCAGAGCAACCCTTTTAGCCCATGTAATTTGGAGTGACCAGGGAGAGAAACCCGTTTTCTCCTTAAAGAAATTTGTGTATGCTTTCGTGAACTCATCAAGTTCGCACAGTTTTCTGAAATCTTTCAAGTTGCCACCAAGGAGATTACACAACTGTAATCTTTCCGTGTAAGTTACTGTTTTCGGCAGGCATTTTTCACACGGTAGCCCTTTCTTTAACCTTTC
>CAZJFY010000126.1:0-3491 GCA_964545225.1 uncultured bacterium
TGCCGTTACAAGATGAACCCTTTCTGGTAACTCCTCTTCAAGCATTAAACTTGCTACTCCATTATTCGGACAAACTACATAGTACTTTTCTGTTGTGATAATTATAGGTTCTGCTCCATGATCGGGATCTATCCCTACAAGAAAAACAGTTCCTGGAGGAAAATACTTATATGAACACTTTAACTTGAAAGCTGCATCAACCAAATCAAACGGTCTAACTGAATGGGTAATATCAAGGATTTTTACCTCAGGATTGTTCTGAAGAATAACTCCCTTTAACGAACCAACGTAAATATCCCTCAAACCAAAATCTGTCATAAGAGCAATTAAGCTTTCCATACCTCCTCCAATCCGATATTTTCATTTAAAGCCTCTAAAGAACGTTCTATTCTTTCAGCAAATTCTTCACCTGATTCATTATAGCTTGGCAAAACCGGTTTTCCAACTTTAACAACACAAGTTGAAAAAGGATAAGGAATAAAAAACCTATCCCATGAACTTAGATGTTTCCCTTTAGAACAGCGAAAAGCTATGGGACAAACAGGAACTCCTGTTTTAATGGAAAGTAATGCAACACCTTTCTTTACTTTATGAATGGGTCCCTTTGGTCCATCAACAGGAATAGCAACACTAAAACCTCTTTTAATTTCATCCACCATCCTAAGAACGGCAGAAACTCCACCTTTCCTTTTACCCGCAGAACCTCTAATAGCATTAAATCCAAACTCCTTAACAAGTCTTGCCGCAAATTCTCCATCAGAATGTCTACTTATAAGAACTCTTACTCTGTCTGAAAACTCCCTAAAAACTACTGGAAGCAAAAACATTTGCCCATGCCAGAATGCATAAATCTTCGGAGAATCCGGCATGCAAGAGCTATCAACACGAACATTAACTTTTAAACTCTTTACATAAATCTTTATTATGCTTGAGAGAAATTTATAACTATTCAGCTTCAAATTTTATCCTCAACTTAACTTTTTTTACTTTAATACCTTCGGGA
Organism: uncultured bacterium; assembly: GCA_964545225.1. GTDB lineage: Bacteria > Aquificota > Aquificia > Desulfurobacteriales > Desulfurobacteriaceae > CAZJFY01. Next base: position 1,004 of record CAZJFY010000126.1, read on the forward strand.
ATAGATGGAAAAGGTTGAGAGGAATATATAGCATTAACTGCGGTCCTGTTAAAAAGTGTATCGTTCGAAAGCTTTTCTATAGAGAAGCTTCTCATAGACCCATCTTTTAAAATCTCAAACTTTACAATAACCACTTTTCTTGAACTCAATCCTGTATAAGGATTTTTCCAGTTCTCCTTTATTCTTTTCTTTATCTTTAACACATAAGGAGCAACTTTATCATACCTTGATTTTACATTTGAATGGATTTTAACGCTTCCATTTTCTTCACTATTTGTTATGGAAAAGTTCGCAGACACATCTCCAATATCCCTGGAATCTTGCTTTGAAGAACCAACAGAAGTGCTCTTTGAAAAATTCACATTAGAAGCTTTAATCTTACCTGAATACTTTGCAGAAGCTCCACCTCTGGAAACAGACCTTTTTGTTTTTGATCCATGTGGGAATTCAGTTCTAAGGTTATCTGAATGAGGATAATCTTCTCCCATGTTGCTCACAGTTGATAATAACTTTGATTCAACATTAGTATCCATAGAGAATGCATCAAGGTCAATAACTTCATAACTCTTAACGCTTAAACTGGATGAAACGTGAAATAAGACAAAAAAGAGAAAATGGAAAAACAGGGAAAGCAATACTGAAAGAAAGTCGAGCTTTAACTGTTTAATTTCCATAATTTTCCCTTTGTGGAGCGGGTGACGGGGATCGAACCCGCGACCCTCAGCTTGGGAAGCTGATGCTCTACCACTGAGCTACACCCGCCTGACAGAGATAATATATAATTTAGCAAAGACTTCTTCAAGAAAAGAACCTATAAGAAATATAATATTTTAAAAAAGCTCATCTAAAAACCTAACTTCTGAAAGTTCAAAAACTCATAAACAAGATAATCCAGATATAATAAACCTTAAGAACAGCATTTAGGAGGAAACGTGAAGCTTAAATTTTTAACAGCTGGGGAATCCCACGGAAAAGGCATATTCGCTATCCTTGAAAACATTCCTGCAAACTTCCAAATTGATTTTGATTTCATAAACAAAGAACTCTCAAGAAGACAGAAAGGATATGGGAGAGGGGGAAGGATGAAGATCGAAAAGGACAAGGTTGAATTCCTTTCAGGAGTCAGGCTCGGAAAAACTTTAGGATCTCCGATCCTTATGGCGGTATGGAACAAGGATTTCCAAAACTGGGAAGAGATAATGAAGCCTGAGCCTGGTGAAATCCCAGAACATGAAAAAGTAACAAGGCCAAGGCCTGGACATGCTGACCTTCCAGGGATATTGAAGTATGGTTTCGATGATATAAGAAATGTGCTGGAAAGGTCAAGCGCAAGGGAAACAGCAGGAAGGGTTGCAGCAGGAGCTCTTTGCAAGGACATTTTAAGAAACCTTGATATACACATTGGAAGTTACGTAGTATCAATTGGCTCAGTTAGAGCTGAAAACTTTGAAACTTTACCTTTAGGAAAAAGATTTTTAAATGCTGAAAAATCTGAAGTTAGAATACCTGTTGATGATGAACTTATTGAAGAGAAGTTTAAATCTGAAATTGACGCAGCAAGAGAAAAGGGAGAAAGCCTTGGAGGGGTTTTCGAAGTTTTTGCAATAAACGTTCCTGTTGGACTTGGATCTCACGTCCAATGGGACAGAAGACTTGATGGAAGAATTGCAGGAGCTATGATGAGCATACAAGCCATAAAGGGAGTGGAAATAGGGCTTGGATTTAAAGCAGCTGAACTTCCTGGATCAAAAGTCCACGATGAGATATTTTACTCAAAAGAGAAAGGCTACTACAGAAAAACAAACAGAGCAGGTGGAATTGAAGGAGGGATAACGAACGGAGAGCCTATCATCGTGAGATGTGCAATGAAACCCATACCAACACTTTACAGGCCTTTAAGAAGCGTTGACATCAAAACAAAAGAACCCTTTCAAGCATCTGTTGAAAGATCAGACATATGTGCAGTTCCTGCAGCAGCAGTTGTAGGTGAAGCCATGCTCGCAATCGTCCTGCTTAGTGCTATTCTTGAATCCTATCCATCAGACAACTTTGAAGATCTCAAAAACTACCTGAAAGTTAAGAGGCAAGCCAAACTTTGATAAAATTATTCTAATGTTATATGTATTATAAAGGAGGCAATGTAATGAAACTCCCCAAAAAACCAAGAAAACCAAGGTGGATTGATAGAAATCACAGAGCAATGCTCCCAGCAGATGTTAGGATCAAGACCTTAAAAAGCAAAATATTGATAATTTCAATATTAGTATTAAGTACTTTCTGTAATCAAAATACTGAGCTTGAACCTCAAAAGTTCACTTAGGGGAGAACCTCCCCTTTAAATACCTCAGCCAAAGCTTGTGCATCCTGATACGGCATCGGTGCTTCCGCCAATGCCACAAACAGACATTTTCTTGACAACCTTCTCAGAACCACATTTCGGACATTTCACACTGCTTACCTGGGAAAAGGAGACAACGAACTTCTCAAA
>CAZJFY010000127.1:0-3457 GCA_964545225.1 uncultured bacterium
ACCAGAACCTTACGCAATTTTGGAAGCCGGAATCAACGTTTTTGTAGACAAAAACGTCATTAACAAAAAAGCCTATAAGTACTTTGCAAGGTTTGTTGTAAAAGGCATGGAGGGAGAGAGTTCGGAAGTTATTACGCTTGTTCCCGAAGATAGATTCCCACCAGAAGCTCCAAAGAACCTCCAAATCATTAAAAAGGGGGAAAACTTTATCTTAATATGGGAACCGAGCAGTTCAAAGGATGTTAAATACTATGAAATCATTAAAAACGGTAAAGTTGTCGGAACAGTACCATATGGATTATACTTTTCTCTAAAAAACTTGAAAGGGTGTTTTAGAATTGTGGCCGTTGACAAGGCTGGTAACAGAACTCCATCTGAAAAGGTATGTACGGAGGAGAGATGAAAGTTGCTGTAGTAATGGGAAGCAGATCGGATATGCCCATCATGGATGGATGTTTTAAAACTCTTCAGGACTTTAAAATCCCATATGAAATTAAAATCCTTTCAGCTCATAGAACTCCAGATGAGGTTATCCAGTTCTGCAAGGAAGCTGATAAAAGCTTTGAAGTAATAATTGCAGCTGCAGGTTATGCTGCTCATTTAGCTGGGGTAATTGCAGCAAAAACAACGCTTCCAGTCATTGGAATCCCTATTGATTCTTCTCCTTTGAAAGGTATTGATTCGCTGCTTTCAATTGTTCAAATGCCTTCAGGAATTCCGGTTGCAACTGTTACCATTGGAAAAGCGGGAGCGAAAAACGCCGCAATACTTGCTGCTGAAATCCTTTCAATCAAGTACCCGGAGATAAAGGAAAGGTTAATAAAATTTAAAGAAGATATGAGAAGGAAGGTTCTTGAGGGATGAAAGTATATCCTGAATGTTTACCCTGTTTCTTAAAACAGATATATAACGTCTTAAGAGTTTCAGAAGCTGATAAGGAAACAAGCTTCAGAGTTTTAAGGAGAAGTGCAAAGTTCATATCAGATGAAATTGATTTAACAAAATCTCCTGGACATAATGCAACATTCCTTCACAGGCTCTTTAAGGAGTTAACCCAAATTAACGACCCTTATAAATTCTTAAAGGATAAATACACAGAAGTGGCTCTAAGCCTTGAGGATGAAATCCGTGAAAAGATATACCTTGTATCCTCCAATAAACTTGAAACTGCTATAAAACTTGCCGCAATAGGAAATGTAATAGATTTTGGAGTTCCCCATAAATTTAGCATTGAAGAGGAACTAAAGAACATACTTTCACAGAAATTTGCATACTTTGATATAGAAATCTTTGAAAGGTTTCTCGTCCCTAACAAAACCGTTCTTTACGTTGCAGACAATGCAGGAGAAATAGTTTTTGATAAATTTCTCATTAAAGAACTTAAGGAAAGAGGGTTAAAAGTCGTCTTCGCTGTAAGAGGAAAACCGGTTCTAAACGATGCAACTGTAGAAGACGCTGCCAAAAGCGGCATCACTGAACTCGTTGATGAACTCATAACAACAGGCAACGATTTTATTGGAATAGATTTTGAGTTCTGTTCAGAGGAGTTCAAGAAGAACTGGGATGAAGCGTTTTTCATAATATCTAAAGGCCAGGCAAACATTGAAACTCTCGATAGAATAGATGAAAAGGACATCTTCTTTATTCTTAAAGCAAAGTGTAATCCTATGGCAAGTGAACTCATGTGCAGTAGAAACGATCTAATCTTCCTTTACAATAAACATCTATCTGAGATTAAAAGTGAAGATTCTCAATAAAGAGAAGGACTTTAAAACCATAGTTAACCTGATAAAGTCCGGTGAAATTGTCTGTTCTCCAACGGATACCCAAATGGGGCTTTTAGGGTCAGCCTTAAATCAAAATTCTGTTGAGAGAGTTTACAGAATTAAAGACAGGAAGAGGAGCAAACCTTTAATAATTCTATTTTCAGATTTAGAGCAGATGGAACTATTTGGAATAGAAATTCCTCAAAAGTTTATAGACTTCTTAAAATCAACCTGGCCGGAGAGATTGACTGTAATATTACAGCTAAAGGAAATAAGTCCATTTAAGAAGCTATTTAATAGAAATAACCTCGCTGTGAGAATTCCCAAAAATGAATTTCTAATAAAACTCATTAGTGAGACAGGACCTCTTTTTGCCCCAAGTGCTAACCCAGAAGGGAAACAACCTGCAAGAAACTGTGAAGAGTGCGAAGCTTACTTTAAGAACAAAGTTAATTACTGCATAAAAAATGGCCAGGGAACAAGCTTACCGTCAACAATCGTTGATTTAACTAAGGAAAAGGGGAAAGTTATTCGAGAAGGGGCATTCAAGTTCAACCATCTGATATAATAATTAAAAATTGAAACACGGAGAAACAATGGATATTCTAACAGTATCAGTTGCGGTAATTGCAATCTGCATGGTTATCATATCTATAGCAATAATTGCAACGTCCATAGTTCTCATTCAGCTTATAAGGAAAACCCAAAACATAATAGAGAAAACAGACGAGGAAGTATCTCCAGCCATTCACAAAGTTAGCCAAACTGTTGAGAGCTTTACTGAGAGCTTCCGCATCCTCAATGACATAACATCAATAGTAAAGAAATTAAGGAAAAAACAGTAGCTTTTCACTTAAAAGTGCACTAACTTTAAATAAAAACAGTTCTGGGAGGAACCATGAAAAGGGAAACGTTAATGTTCTTGCTTGGCAGTTTAATAGGAGCAGGAGCTGCTTACGTGGCAAGCACGAGAAAAGAGGAAATTATCAACAAGATTCAGGAACTTCAGGAGGAGATTAAGAAGAGCGACCTTCCAGAAAAAGCAAAGGCTCTTGTAAAGGATATTGCTGAAAGCATCCAAACGCTAATAACATCATCTGAAGAAACTTTAACCGAAGCGGAGAAAAAGGACATTCTTGAAGAGGTTGAAACTAAGATACAGAAGCTCGAGGAGGCTATTCAAAGAGAAGAGTGAGATTATCAAAACTTATAAAGAACTTAGATTTTGAAACCCTAAACTTCAAAGACGTTGAAATTAGTTACCTATCAGAAGACAGCAGGGATGTAAAGGAAGGAACTCTTTTCTTTTGCATTTCTGGATTTCAATTTGATGGTCACGATTTCGCTGAAGAAGCTCTTAAAAAGGGAGCTGTTGCTCTCTTTGTTAGTGATAAAAAGAGAGCCAAAGATTTTAAAAAAAACAATGTTCCGATAATAATTTCAAAAAACATAAGGAAGGACCTTTCAATTGTAGCTTCAAGGTTTTACGGAAACCTTCACAAGAAACTCAAAGTCATAGGAGTAACAGGAACAAATGGGAAAACAACAACATCTTATATCCTATACTCAATCCTTAACACCCTAAAGAGAAAAGCAGGATTGATAGGAACTGTTGAGTACAAAACAGAAGATTGGGCTATAGAAGCATCAAGAACTACTCCCTCACCTATAGCATTAAATAAATTACTGAA
>CAZJFY010000128.1:0-3438 GCA_964545225.1 uncultured bacterium
ATGAATTTTCAGAGATTTTTATCTTCTTATCTCCACAGACAAAGTAAGCAGGACTTTTCTCACTTTTTGCATAAATGTAGCAAACCTTACTGTTGTAAACTTTTGGACCTGCAAGAAGTTTAAAGTCGGTTACAGTAGAAACCTTAATAGTCTTCAGCAAAGACTCATCTTTCTTAAGAGGATCCGGGTCAAGAGAATCTATAACTCCATCACCGTCAGTATCTTTGTTAGTAGCATTTGTTCCAAGTTCTATTTCTTTTGAGTCAATTATTCCATCGCCATCGGTGTCTTTCTTGTCAGGAGATGTTCCGTAAATAGCCTCAACTTCAACTGGCAATCCATCTCCGTCTGCATCTTCTTTAGCTTCCGTTCTAAAGAACAACTTTTCTTCTACAGAAGGGGCATAAACTTCAATAACCTTAGTTGCAGCCATTCCATAACCGTTGTAAACCTTCATGTTTTGTCTATACAGCTCTTCAACGATATCCTTAACAGCATCTTCCGTCCTAAACTCGTAATTTGCAAACTTGTGGAGAATAGCATCGTAGATTGCGACCCTGAAATTCTTTTCCTCTATTGCTGTCTTAAATATTCCTGGAACTTGAACTACTCCCTCAAGTGTTCCTTTAGGAATATCGGCAAAATAAATGTTGTTTATCTTGAAGTCTTCCGGAGAAGTTCCTTCTTTATCTATGAGAGCAACCTTCATATCCCTCGATGCTGGATATTCCAACCTATAGACAAGGTAGTAGCGGTCTGTCATTTTTGAATGAATAATGTAGAGATTTTCAAAAGCAGGAAGGAAAAAGTTCTTGGTTAATCCAAGCTTTTTTGCTACATCTTGAGAAGTCTCTTTCCAGAACTGAGCCATAACAAAGAACTTGTGTCTGTCTATAAAGGTCAGTTTTTCCTTTTCAGGAACGAAATAATTATTCCCTACAGGTTCGTTAAATTTCAAATCCACATCAATTTCATAAATTCCGGGAGTTAGAAAGAGCACTCCTCTTTGCTGTTTCCAGGATTTACTATACAATTCCCCATATTTCTCTTTAAGGACATCTGCAAATATGTCTCCAAAATCCACATAGTAGAACTTCTCGTAAAATCTCTTTTCTGCACAGTTTCCATCTTCATCTATTTTTGAACAAGTGTAAGAATTTACATTCCTTTCATCAAATTCATACTGTCCTTCAACACTTTCATCTCTTTCAAGTTCTTTTAGATACTTGTCTATGTCATCATGCCCACCCTCAAATGAGAATCCTCCATCAACATTTTCTACTCCTGTTATGCTGCTTTTGAAAATCACCGGAGAAGAATACAGGTCATCATTGGGATACTTCAACATCTTATAATGAACATAAAACACAGGAACTTCTTTTTCGCACTTTAAACCAAACCATCCTTTCTCTGCACACCAGTTTGCCTCTTCAAGGATATTTTTTATCTTTTCTCCTTTTTCATCATATGCGCCAATCTGCATAAAGTAAGAAAATACTGCTCCTGGAGCAACAAGAGTTGCCTCTCTGTTGTTTACATTCCACGGAACCGAAGTATAGTCCCTGGGGAGGGAACAATAACTATAAGTTGAAGCAAAATCACTGCTCACTTCACAGATTGAGTAATATTTAAAAGGCATTGCACCATAAAGGAAATAGCTTTCATAAAAATACTGCTTACCAAGAAGATCGCAATTTCCGCCTTCCTTACACTCGTTTACTCCGTTTGGATACTTTAAGTAGCTATACTTTATACCATTAATCATAAAAGGAAGCTTAATCCTATTACTTTCTACCATAAAAGGAATTATTCTCGGTGCAGTAAATGAATCCCACGCGTATGGAGCTATCTTGTTAACTCCAACCCAGCCTTTAACTACAAGGTCTGCAGCTGCTTTGACCTGACCTGCAGCAGGGGTAGCATATGAAAGAATTTGAACAGCAAAATCAGCCAAAACATTTTCCGCATTTTTCATCAGAAACTTGAACAAAGATTCAGGATAAAAACGCAAGTGTTTCAAAAGGTCAACAAATGCACTCATCAATGTAAAGTCATCAAATGAAACTTTACCACTAAGATAGTCCACAAATTTTTTATACGCTTTTGCAAATCCTTTCCAATTAGGCAATTCTCCTAAAACACCAGAGACAAGATAGTTTAAAGCAATATATGTTTTTGCCTTTCTAAAAACTCTACTGAGATCTTTAAGATACTTAGAAGTTACAATCTCGTTAAAAGATTTGCCTTGATTAAGCAAAATTACTATCGTAGTAAAACGAGAAGCTACCCAGTCAACTTTTATTTTTTCTCCACTACTATTCAACAGGTATTTTCCTTCTATCTTAATGTAACCTTTCTCATCGGTTACAGGAGTAAGCACCATCTTTATCACATAAGAGGTCAATATTTGAACCAATGCCTCCTTCGCCTTTTCCCTTGTTTCTGCGGACGAAACAGCGTCTTTTAACTTTCCGAATCCTTGTGCCAAATCAGTCAACATTGATTTTAGTTTGGAAGTATCTCCTGTTTTCAATGCATAATTTTTCAAATATTTAGCAACTTCCATTGCAAAGTCTTCTCCAGATGAAAAACCGAAATAATACGATTCTTTGTCTGTCAGCACATTGTCTTTTATATTAACTGAAGACAAAACCTTTGAAATGTTATCCACAGTCGTTTTAACTTTCTCTACGGAGGGATCTAATTGACCATCATCTAAAAAATCCAATAGATAAACTGTATCTGTAAGAACTTTCAAAACTTCAACAGCTTGCTTGGATCGCTCTATATATACAGGTAACTGTTCTACAATTTCTTCAAGTTTGCTCTTTTCTTCTTGGGCAAGTTCGTAACTGTTTTCTATCCTCTTCGTAAGAATCTCTATTAACAGATTTACCCCTTTTATATAATTCAAAGCTGAAATAGGACTTCCTAATGGGTTATCAAACAACCCCTCTGTATATAATACATAAGTCTTCCCATTTTTTAAGCTTATATTTTCTGTCTTCTTTCCTCCCGTCCATCTCTCTATCAATGTTTCAGAAGGATCTAAAATTTGAGTTTCTCCAAAATACACACTTAAAATGTCCTGCCATGTTCTATCCCGGCTATATTTTTCTTCTTCAAGAATCCCATAGTAAATATTTTTCTTAGACTTCACATTCCAAGCACCATTCTCCGTTTTTGGAGGTTCAAAACAAAAAGAATTCAAACAATCTTTAACCTTCCCCCATGCTCCATTCATCATCCCCACAATCATTAACACAACCGTCAGAAACTGCCAGAGATTTAATTGCCAAAGTTTCCTCATGGTGTAGGGATTTTTGGATTTCATGATTTCACCCCTTTTCATTCAGGTTTTTTTTAAAACCTCCTAAAAAGGTAACTTATAAACATAAATCCCTGAATCGGTAGCAAGAAGTAAGGTGTTGTTGGCTA
>CAZJFY010000129.1:0-3437 GCA_964545225.1 uncultured bacterium
GGTTTGCCCATGTTGGAGGATTCCTCGCCGGCGTAGTTTTGGCTAAGCTCTTTGCACCAAAGCAGGAAAGAAAAAAATATGAAAGTTTGCTATAATTTAAATAGTTTTGGAAATTCTTAGCTGTTTATGAGGAATAAAGTGCTTAAGAAAGGGGCTATAATAGAATCTGAAAATTGGGCAGAACCTGTTATTGTTGAGAATATTGAGAATATCACGGACTTTGAAGATAAAATAAGGATTTTGGGGAGGACGCAAAGATCAAATCAGATTGTTGACTTAATTGTTTCAAAATCGGAGTTGGAGAAGTTTAAAATAAGAGAGCTTAAAAGCAATTTTTCTGCTAATCCAAAAGAAGTTTTTTTAGCTTTAGAGACTAAAAGATATAGATTCATTTCCCTTTACGACCCACTGCTTGCCGTCAACACCTCAAAAGTTGAACCTTTGCCGCACCAGATAGAGGCTGTTTACGATAGAGTCCTCAGACTACCAAGAATTAGGTTTCTGATTGCCGACGATCCGGGAGCTGGGAAGACTATAATGGCAGGTTTAATAATAAAGGAACTAAAGATAAGAGGGCTCGTTAATAGAATCCTTATAGTTACTCCCGGACATTTGAAAGATCAGTGGAGAAGAGAGTTAAAAGAGAAGTTTTCTGAAAACTTTGTTATTGTTGATAGAGGTTTTATGAACAGTCTATACGGTGAAAATCCATGGCTAAAGGAAAATCAGATAATAACCTCTATAGACTTTGCAAAGAGAGAAGAAATACTTTCCTCCCTTGCTGCTTCACATTTTGACCTTGTTGTGGTAGATGAAGCTCATAAACTAAGTGCATTTAAATATGGTGAAAAGATAAAGAAAAGCAAAAGATATAAGCTTGGGGAAGTTTTATCCCAGATAACTGAACATTTGCTTTTTCTTACAGCGACTCCTCATAGAGGAGATCCTGAAAACTTTAGGCTTTTCCTTGATCTCCTTGAACCGGGCTTTTTTGCTACAAAGGAAATGCTGGAGAAATCCATTAAAGATGGAGATAATCCCCTGTTCATAAGGAGATTGAAAGAAGACCTTAAGGATTTTGATGGTAAACCTCTCTTTCTGCCGAGACACGTCAAAACCATTAAATATAGCATTAAGCAAAATTCCCCTAAGGAAGTAGAACTGTACAACGAACTATCCAAGTATGTGAAGGAGCAGTACAACAGAGCTCTTACCAAGGAAAAGAAAAAACGCCTCATAACCTTTACGCTTGTTATACTTCAAAGAAGGTTCGCCTCTAGCGTTTATGCTCTCTACAAATCACTCCTCAGGAGAAAAAAGCGGCTTGAATCTCTGCTTGAGAAAATAGAACAGCAGAAAGTTAGGACCAGTTTTGACTTTGAAATTGAAGAAATTGATGAACTCCCTGAGAAAGAGAGATGGACACAGGAAGAACTTTTAGAAACTCTTAGCACAGCAGAAAGCCGTGAAGAACTTGAAAGAGAAATAGCTACTCTTGAGAAGCTAATTCAGATGGCAAAGGAGATAATAAGCAATGAGGAGGAAATAAAGCTAAAGGAGCTTAAAAAAGTTTTGAGGGAACTCAACCAGAAACATCCGGGAGAGAAGTTAATCATATTTACAGAGTCAAAAGATACTCTTGAATACCTGAGTTCAAAAATAAAGCATTGGGGTTACTCTGTAACAACAATCCATGGTGGAATGTCGTTAGAGGATAGGATAAAGGCCGAGCAGGAATTCAAACACGAGACGCAAGTACTCGTTGCAACTGAGGCTGCTGGAGAGGGTATAAACCTACAATTTTGCCACTTGATGATTAATTATGACATTCCTTGGAATCCTAACAGGCTTGAACAGCGAATGGGAAGAATCCACAGATTTGGACAGAATAGGGAAGTTTTTATATACAACCTTGTTAGCGCTGACACGAGGGAGGGGAAAGTTCTTAGTAAGCTCTTTGAAAAACTACAAGAGATACGGAAAGCTCTCGGTAGTGACAAAGTTTTTGACGTTATATCGGAAGTATTTGAAGGAAAAGACCTTGCCAAGCTACTTGTGGAGGCAGCAGTAAACGCGAGAACTGCAGAGGAAATACTAAAGGAGATAGATGAAAAAGTTGATGAAAGCTACCTGCAGAGATTGAGGGAGAGGTTAGGAGAAAGTCTTGCTACTGAGTTTATCAACTATACTGGGATGAGGGAACTCAGAGACAAAGCACTTGAACATAAGCTGATTCCCGAGTATACGGAAAGTTTCTTTGAAAAAGCTTTTACTCTTGCTGGAGGTAAGATTCATAGAAGGAGGGATGGCTTTATTTCCATAGAAAGCATCCCTTACGAAATAAGGGAGATAGCTAAGGAAGATTGGTTTAAGAGAAAGTTTGGTCAAATATTGTCAAGATACAGGAAAGTTACCTTTGATAAGGAAAAGTTCCTAAAAAATCCAGATGCTGAGTTTATGAGTTTTGGCCATCCGTTGTTTGAGGCAGTTTTGGAATGGGTGGAGAGGAAGTTTTCAAAAAAGTTAATTAATGGCGCAACGTTCTATGATCCTGACAGGAAGCTTAACGGCTACATTCTCTTCTATGAAGGAAGTATAGTAGACGGTAAAAACCAAGTGGCCGGTAAGAAGATTTTCTCGTTCTACATTGACGAAGAAACTGGAGAAGTGAGAGAAATTAACCCAGCAGTTATATGGGATCTGAGGGAAGGAGCTCCCGAAGAAAGGGTTACTACTGATGTGGAGGGTCTAAAAAGTATCGTTTCCAGAAGTGCTTTAAGAAGTCTTTATTCCTACAGGGAGGAGCTCCTTAAAGAGAGGAAGCGTCAAGCTGAAATAAAGAAGAAGTATGGGATGGAGTCTCTACGCTACCTGATAAATAGGCTCAACGACGACCTTCTTGAGCTTCAGATGAGAAAGGAGAGAGGAGAAGATGTTGACCTTGTGATAAGGAATAAAGAGGAGAGAAGAGAGAAGTACTTTAAAGCCCTCAAAAAGCTTGAAAAGGACATTAAATATGAAACTAATTTGAACGTAACTTCCCCTAAGTTTATCGGAATAGTAAGGGTTCTCCCTGATCCCAATCCCCAAAAGGATCTTATGGTAAGCAGTTCAGAGATTGAGAAAATAGGAATGGAAATTGCCATGAGTTACGAGCGGTCTCAAGGTAGAATTCCGGAAGATGTTTCGTCAGAAAACCTCGGATTTGACATAAGGTCAAAAGTGAGGATTGGAAAAGAAGAGTTCGTTGATAGGTATATAGAGGTTAAGGCACGGGCCGGTGAAGGCCCCGTTGCTCTAACACAGAACGAGTGGTTTAAGGCAAAAAGGTTTAAAGACAAATACTACCTCTACGTTGTTCTAAATGCCGCTACAAAACCGGAGCTCCACATAATCCGAAACCCAGCAGAAAATCTTAAACCTTTTGAAAGGATTGA
>CAZJFY010000130.1:0-3348 GCA_964545225.1 uncultured bacterium
CTTCAAGACCTGTAAAGAATCTGTTTGAGGATTGATTGGAAGTTTGTTAAAATTTACTAACTATAATAGGTTAAGGGAAATCATGGAAAATAAACTTGCTCCAAGGCTTGAAGACTACCTCGAAACTATCTACATTCTTGAAAAGGAAAAGGGGGTTGCAAGGGTTAGGGATATTGCTAAGTTAAGGCATGTTAAGATGCCCACAGTAACAGAGGTTCTAAAGAGGCTTTCTCAAAAAGGATATGTTCATTATGAGCCTTACGGGTTTGTAAGAGTTACTGATAAAGGGAAGAAGTATGCTGAGGATCTTCTTGCAAAGCACGGAGTTTTAACCAAGTTCATGAGAGATATTTTACTTCTTCCTGAGGAATTAGCTGAAAAGGAAGGTTGCCTGATGGAACACCACCTTAGTGATGAAACTATTACAAGAATAAAAGTTTTAACATCTTACCTTTTAAACAGCGGAGTTCTTGAAAAGTTTAGAGAGCACTTTAAAAATGAAGGTTAAAGAGAGCATTGATCTGATAGAGGATAAAAGTCTAATTCCTGTTTTTGAGAAAGTTCTTGATGGAAGAAGGCTGTCATTTGAGGATGGTTTAAAGATTTTGAGGTCAAGAGATATTCTTACAATAGGAGAGATGGCTTCATACGTCAATGAGAAGATTAACGGGAAGAACGTTTATTTTATAGTTAACCTTCACATAAATCCAACAAATGTGTGCATAGGTACATGTAAATTTTGTGCATTTAGCAGGAAAAAGGGTGAAGAGGGTTCTTACGAGTTAACTGTTGATCAAATCCTTAGCAAGATTCAGAATCACATTGATTATGGAATTACAGAGGTTCACATTGTCGGAGGACTTCATCCTGATTGGAATTACGAAAGGTATATCAGGATTGTTAAAGCTGTGAGAGATTCCTTTCCTAAGATAAAAATTCAAGCTTATACTGCTGAAGAGATAGATTACCTTTCAAGGATTTCAGGGAAAACTGTAAGGAACGTTTTAGAAGATTTAATACAGGCAGGGCTTGATGCTTTACCAGGGGGTGGTGCTGAGATCTTTGATGAGCCTTTAAGAGAGAAGTTATGTCCCAATAAGCTATCCTCTGAAACTTACCTTGAGATTCACAGGATTGCTCATAAAATGGGATTGAAAACAAATGCTTCAATCCTATACGGGCATGTTGAAACGTACGAACACAGGATTGAACATCTTTTAAGATTGAGAGAACTTCAGGACGAAACAGGAGGGTTTCAGGCTTTTATCTCCTTTGCCTACCACCCAAAGAATACGAAGCTTGGTGGGAATTTCACAACTGGTTTTGATGATCTCAAAATGGTTGCAGTTGCAAGGTTAATGCTTGACAATTTCCCTCACATAAGGGCTTTCTGGATAATGATGGGTGAGAAGCTTGCTCAGGTATCACTCCACTTTGGAGTTGATGATCTTGACGGAACAGTGATTGATGAGGAGATAACGCACAGTGCAGGAGCAAGTACTGGGGATTTTATGCCAAAGTCACGTTTAATAAGTCTAATCAGGGAATCTGGAAGAATTCCGGTTGAAAGGGATACGCTTTACAATGTAGTGAGGGTTTACGAAGGAAATTTTGAGGGTTAGATTTGAGGTTAGAATGGAGAAACTTGACTTTCCCTTGATAGGAGATAAAGAGCTAAATCCTATCATTGATAAAGTTTTAAACGGAGAAAGGCTTTCCTTTGAAGATGGAGTTAAACTTTTTAACTCCACAGATCTTACTACAATAGGTTCACTCGCCTCCTTTGTTAATAAGCGGATAAATGGTGATTTTGCTTACTTTAACGTAAATGTTCACATAACGCCAACAAATATCTGTAAAGGTAGTTGCAAGTTCTGTGCTTTCAGAAAGAAGGAAGGAGAGGATGGTGCTTTTGAATTAACGGTTGAGCAGATTCTTGAAAAGATAGAGAAATACAGAGGAAGGGGAATTACAGAGGTTCACATTGTCGGGGGACTTCATCCTGGTTGGGACTATAGTTATTATGTAAATCTTATAAGTTCTATTAAAGCTTCATTTCCAGATATTCACATAAAAGCATTCACTGCTGAGGAGATAAAGCACATTTCGGAAATTGGTGGAAAGAGCGTAGAGGAGACGCTTGGAGATCTAATAGAAGCAGGGCTTGGTTCAATTCCCGGTGGCGGAGGGGAAATTTTTAGAAAGCATATTAGAGAAGAGCTTTGTCCAGATAAGCTAACAGCTGAAGATTACCTTGAAATCCATAAAACTGCTCATAAGATGGGACTTAAGTCAAATGCAACAATGCTTTTTGGACATATTGAATCTTTTGAGGACAGAGTTGACCACCTGATCAGGTTAAGGGAAGCTCAGGATGAAACTGGAGGTTTCCAGACCTTCATTCCTCTTGCTTTCCATCCGGTGAATACCCAGATAACTGGTGCATCCTACACAACCGGGGTTGATGAGCTTAAAACGATAGCCATTTCAAGGCTTATTTTAGACAACTTCTCTCATATAAAAGCGTACTGGATAATGCTTGGGGAGAAGATTGCCCAGTTGTCACTGCTCTTTGGCGCTGATGACATTGATGGCACAGTTGTTGAGGAGGAGATAACCCAGGCAGCAGGTGCAAGGGCAGGAGAGTACATGCCGAAATCAAGGTTAATAAAGCTTATCAAGGAAGCAGGAAAGGTTCCTGTCGAAAGGGATACGCTCTATAACGTTATAAGGATTTACAGTTAAGTTGAAAAGTTTACAAGATAAATTCTTTCTTTGGAATCTTGCCTGTATTGAAAGCAAACTACCATTTATATTTGCCTGAACTAATGAAGAAAAACTTTAACAAGTCACTTTACTATTAAAAGTGGTTTTGTTGAAGCTTTAATTATGTCAACGATTTTCCCAATATTGAAGAATGACAGGGAACTTTCAGATACTCCAAGAGCTATGAGTTTAATGTCATTTTTCTCAGCATAGTTTGAAATAACCTCATCAACATTTCCAGGGATCATCGCCACGCTTGCTTTTATACCGTATTTCCTGAACTCCTCAGCAAGCTCCTCCATTCCCCTCAACCTTCTTTTAAGTCCATCAACAGAGCCTGCATCAAGGTTTCCTCTTAAGAGAGAAATTTTCTCTTCAGTATTGAAGTTATCCTTTGGAATTAGCCCCCACTTTGAAGGGTCAAGAACATATAAGATGTGGACTTCAACGCACCCTGCCTCTTTAAGCTTAACGATGTATGGTTTTACCTTCTTGCTTCCCTCTTCAAAATCGTATGGGTAAAGAATTCTTCTAAAAAGCATCACTCCTCCCTCTTTTTGATTATTAATACCGGGCAATTTG
>CAZJFY010000131.1:0-3267 GCA_964545225.1 uncultured bacterium
AGAAATTTGAATATCCTATATGCAGCTTCGCCGTACTCTTTCAAGTACTTATCAGGGTCCTGTTGCTGTTCAACAATCGTTCCAATTATTGAGGTAGCTGCAAGGGTCAGGAGAAGGAATATAGCAAGCTTAACAGAACTGAACAGGTCGTACAGGAACTTTAACATAAAGAGCCTCCACTCTTAAGAACGTAATTGAAAGGAATTAAACTATTTTTTGTTCCTTAAGTCAACGACTTCAAGCTTGATGTCATCCATGAGAATTGGGATGAACGGATCTTCAAGCTTCTCCTTCGTGTAACATGCCGTGAAAATAGGAATCCTCTTATAGTCAAGTGATAGAACTTTTAAACCTCCGACCGTTCCAATTCTTAAAAGCTCCCTAAGCTTGACATTACCGTCCAGCCTGTAGTAAATCGTTCTAAGCTCAGAGAAAATGGAAAGCGAAGTATTTGAACTCAATCCGTCCGTACCAACTGCAAGGTTTTCATAACCTTCCAAAAATTCAAAATCGGGAAAACCAACTTTAAGGTGAATGTTGCTCCTTGGACAAAGAACAATGCCACAACCTTTCTCCATCAGTCTTTCAAGCTCCCTCCTTGAAAGGTTCGTGCAGTGAACAGCTATCAGATTTTCATTAAGTGCACCAATCTTCTCAAGGTAATCTATCAATGAATCCGCATATATCCTGTCATATCTGCCCCTCTTTAACAGTGGATATATAATCTCCTCAAACCTGTTCCTTTCTCCCTTTACAAATTTTTGCTCATCAATAACTTCTCCAACATGCATCTGGAACTTGTAACCCTTATCAAGAGCGTCCTCTGCAACTTTCCTGATAAGTGAAGCGGATACTGAATAGACTGAGTGTACTGAAAGAGGCCTCTCAAAAAGCTCAAGATCAACATCCTTTCCTATAACTTCAGAAAAGGAAATCCCATCCACTATGAAATCCCTTGAAAGACCAAAAGAGGAAATATCTCCAAATATCGCAGTACCAAAATTCCTTGATTCTTCAATTCCCCTTATTACTCCCTCCTCAATATCTGAAAGGGAAAGCTTCTGCCTGCTACCAATTATCCAGACAAGCCAGTCAAAGAAGGAACCTATAAGCTCTGGATTGAAAGAGAGTTTTGAAAGCTCAAGATGACAGTGAGCATTTACTAAAGGAGGGTATATACAGCCTTTAATGGAAATCTCCTCATCAAAATTACCCTCGGGATTACCTTCAATCACCTCCTTTACCATACCATTTTCAATTACGATGCTTCCATCCTGATATACATTAAGCTCATGATCAACAATCCAATCAGCTTTAACAAGCACTTTCACAGCTATAGCCTCTTACAAACTTAACAGCATCATCTTTGTTCGTTATCTTTCCAAGCACCTGAAGCTCAAAAAGCTTCTCCTTAATCTCACCAACGCACCTGGTTGGCTTTTCCCAGCCTTTAACTTCCATAATTTCGTCACCGGAAAGCAAAGGAACTACACTGCTCATCCTTTTATAAAATTCCACCATCCCCTTTACAAATTCTATGAATTCATTAACGTTGCTCTTCATGACATCAGACGTTGCCATCCAATCCGCAATGCTATGAAGGAGAACATGAAGAGAATAGCTGCCAGAATCCTTAAAAAACCTGAACTTTGCCCTATCAGAAAGGCGTTTCTCATTGAAGAGGAAAAAGGGTCTAAGGTGATTCCTTATGACTGTAAACATGAAATCGCCCACCTTCTTTCCAAAACTCAGCCTTATAGCTGACTCCCTTGCAATCCTTGCCCCCAAAACATCATGACCGTAAAAGGTAAGCTTCCCTTTTCTCCTCTTCATCGTTAACGGTTTAGCTACATCGTGGTAAAGAGCAGCAAGCTTTAAAGCCTCGATATCAGACATGTTAGGAAGGAACTTCAAGCTTCCTATAAGTCCCCCAAACTCTCCCAAGACTTCATCTTTCAACTCAACAACATCCTTAATGTATTTAACCGTTCTCAAAGTATGCTCAACAAGGTCAAACTGATGGAGTCCTGAAGGCGGAACTTCCTCAAAACCTTTAAATTCGGGAAAAATTTTGTGGAAAACTGAAAGGTCAAACATATCCCTGAAGGCAATATCGGTCTCCTCCATTTTAAGAATCTTCACAAGTTCCTCTCTGATCCTTTCAACTGCAATATCCTTCAAAAACTCCAAATTTTCCCTAAGCTGTTTCAGGAAAAGATCCGAATACCTGAGATCGAACTTCACCTTTAACCTTATTCCCCTTACTATTCTCAAAGGATCCTTTTTAATAGAACTATCTGAAACTGGCCTTAAGATTCCCCTTTCAAGGTCCTCAATACCGTTAAAGGGATCAATAAGTTTTACTTCAATAAGAAGTGGAGATACAATATCTTCAAGTGAAACAGCAATTGCATTTATAGTGAAATCCCTTTCACCCAAATCTTCTGTAATGGAACTACCATGCAGCTCTGAAATATCCATTCTCAAGTTATTCCCAAAAAAAGAGACAACCTCCTTTTCCCTCTTAAAAACAAATCCTTTAATTGACAGCCTTTCCTCCACGCAACCCTTAACACTTTTAAGCTCATCAGCAGTTACAATATCAATATCTACATAGTCCGAAATTGCCCTATAAATCCTATCCCTTACAAATCCTCCAACTATGTAGCTTTCATTCTGGAAACAAACGGATATCTTTTCAATGAGTGGGTGAAAGAACGTTAATCTATGCATTTTCCTTTCCATGGTGGTTAGTATAATAGCTTTTGGAGGCACGTTCAATGAATATCATCAAAGTTGAAAACCTAAAAAAGGTTTATGAAACCGAAGCTGATAGAGTAGAAGCACTGAGAGGAATTTCCTTTGAACTTAAAGAGGGGGAGTTTTGCCTCCTCATGGGAGCTTCAGGTTCCGGTAAAAGCACGCTTTTACATATCATGGGAACGCTTGACAGACCAAGCCAGGGAAAAGTTTACTTCAAGGGGGAAGACCTATTCTCACTTTCCGAAAATGAACTCGCAGCATTTCGCAACAGAAAACTCGGTTTTGTTTTCCAGTTTCACTATCTGATAAAGGAATTGACTGTTCTTGAAAACGTCATGGTTCCCTTGCTAATTGCTGGAGAAAGCGAGAAAGAGGCAAGAGAAAAAGCCAAACAGATATTGAAAAATTTAGGGCTTGGTCATAGATTATCTCACAGACCATTTGAGATTTCAGGAGGTGAGCAGCAGAGAACTGCTGTTGCAAGAGCTTTAGTTACATCTCCTG
>CAZJFY010000132.1:0-3240 GCA_964545225.1 uncultured bacterium
ACGAAGTAGCCCTTAAGAGATTTAAAATACCGAGAATTAAAGGGAATGTTTTAAGGTTTATAGCGGAAGATCTGAGTCCACTTAAAGGTTTGAACGTAGAAATTGAAAAGGTTAAGCCAAAAGCGGAAGACCTCTTCTTAACCTTTACAGGAATAAGAAGGTTAAGCTTAAGACCAATATTTACCTTTAAGGGAGAGATTCCTGAAGAAGCTGTCAGGACAGAAAACCTTACCAAGAAGTTTGGAAATTTCACAGCAGTGGATTCTGTCAGTTTAACTATAAAAAGGGGAGAAATCTTTGGACTTCTTGGACCAAATGGAGCTGGAAAAACAACCTTAATAAAGATGCTTGTAGGTCTTCACAGGAAAACTTCAGGGATGTTTAAAGTTGCTGGAACTGAGAATATAAGTCGAATAAGGAGAATTATTGGTTATATGTCACAGAAGTTTTCCCTTTATCCTGATATGACAGTTTACGAGAACCTTATACTCTGGGGAAGAATTTATGGGGTTAATGATAGAGAACTTAAAGTGAGAATTGACGAGTCAATGAGAGTAATGAATCTTGAAGAGTTTAAAAATGTTCTTGTTGAAGACCTTCCTCTCGGAATAAAGCAAAGAGTTGCTCTTATTTCATCAGTGCTTCATGCTCCCGGAATCCTTTTTCTTGATGAACCTACCTCAGGAGTTGATCCTTCTGAAAGGGATGTTTTCTGGCAGGTTATAAGGTTTCTCTCAAAGAAAATGGGTATAACTGTTCTGGTAACTACACACTACATGGATGAAGCTGAGTACTGTGACAGAGTCTCACTAATGAATAGAGGGAAAATAATTTCTATAGGTTCTCCAGATGATCTTAAAAGGAGAGCGATAACATCTATCGGCAATGTGTATGAGCTTATAACTAAAAATCCCTTTCAGGATTATGAGAAGCTTATAAAAATTGGATTTAATGTAATGACCGTCGGAAGGAGGATAAGAGTTTACTCAAAAGAGAAACTCAGCAAAGAGGATTTTGAAAAAATGGGAATCATTCCTGTTTCGTTAAGGGAATCGGAGATAACAATGGAGGAAGTCTTTATTGATGCAGTTAAAAAGAGTGAAGGCAATTCTTGTTAAGGAGTTTAAAGAGCTTAAAAGGGATACAGTAGGAAGAATTGTTGTTTTCTTTGTTCCTTTAACAATAATGCTTATTTTCGGGTTTGGACTTGCAGTTGACGTTGAACACATCCCTTTTTCAATCGTGAATGAGGATAACGGAAAGCTTAGTAGAGAGCTCTCTTACAGGTTTATCGAAAATGAAAGGTATTTTGATTTTAAGGGTTTTTCAATATCTCAAAATGAATTAGAAAATCTCATATACAAAGGGAAGATAAGATTCGGGATTGTTATCCCTGTAAACTTTGAGAAGAACCTTATCAGGAACGGAAACTCTAAGGTTCAGGTTCTTGTAGATGGAATATTCCCTTATAGAGCGTTGGTATCAAAAATTTACTCTGAAGCGATAATCAACATGTTCAACGTTGATATGAACAGTAAGGGATCTAAATTGAAACTTCCAATTGATGTTGAAACAAGGTATTGGTTTAACGAGGAACTGAGGCAGAAGTACCTTACTGCTTCAGGAACATTAGCAGTTGTTCTTGCAATCAGTCCGGCTATATTAGCTTCTCTATTGATTGTTAAAGAAAAGGAAAGAGGCTCGATATATAACATATTTACCTCATCCATAACAAAGTTTGAATTTCTTTTTGCAAAGCAGCTTTTTGCCTTTATTATTTCGCTTTTAAATTTCATGATCCTATTTCTTCTAACAATTTACCTGTTTAAAGTTCCATTTAAAGGCAGCTTTCCACTGTTTTTTATATCCTCAGCTTTGTTTATACTTGTTTCAACAAGCATAGGACTTTTAATATCAGCTTTTGTAAAAACACAGGTAACAGCAATAGTTGGAACTCTCCTTGTAACCGTAATTCCCGCTTTCCTCTACTCAGGATACCTTACACCTGTTAGTTCTATGAGTAAAGAAGCTTTCATTGAAGCTCATCTCTTCCCTACCTATTACTACATGAACATAGTAAAAGGAAGCTACTTGAAAGCTGCTAACCTTTCATACCTTTTTCCCGACATGCTTGCACTTATCCTCTTTTACGTTTTTATCTTCTCACTCACGTATGGATTTTTCAGGAAGAGGGAAAGATGAAAACTTTTTTCACACTTCTTTATAAGGAGCTGGTTCAGTTCTTAAGGAACAAAGGCCTTCTTGCGTTTGTTATCTATGCTTTTTCTCTTGATATCTACTTTGCTGCAACTGGAATTGACCTTTCTCTAAAGAATGGCAGGTTTTACGTTGAGGATAGAGACCTTTCAAAAACATCAAGGGAGCTTATCTGTAAGTTTCAACCTCCAACGTTTAACTTTCAGGGATATATCAATGATGAAAGCCAGATTGAAGAATTATTGATGGAAAACAAAGCTTTGGGAGTTATAAGGATTCCTAAAAACTTTGAAAGGGATTTTGAACGTGGAAAAGCAAAAGTAGCTGTTATTGTTAATGGAGCTGAAATAGCTTCAAATTACCTTTTTGCAGGGTATTCAGAACAGATCATAAGGAACTTTGCGATAAGTAAAATCTCCAGTTTAAAGGAGTTTCCACTTGTTGAGGCCAGGGAAAGAGTTCTCTTTAATCCAAATGGGGAGAGCCGATACTTCATGGGTATTTCGGAACTCTTAACTGTGATAACCCTTTTCCTGATTATACTTCCAGCTGCGGCAATCATAAGGGAAAAGGAAAGAGGAAATATTGAGATGATAGCAGTTTCTCCCGTCCCAAATTACGTTTTCATGCTTGCGAAGGTGGTTCTGATGGGACTTGTTATCCTTTCAATAACATTTTTATCTATAATGCTTATGATTAAAGGAATTCTAAATATCCCTGTAAAGGGGAGTATCTTCACATTTTTAATGCTTACCGGAATTTATGTTTTTACAACCTCTGGACTTTCCATGTTTATAGCTTCCGTTTCTGAGAACATGCTTCAGGTCTCCCAGCTTTCAATTCTTGCTCTTATGCCAATTCTTTACCTTTCAGGTTCATGGACTCCAATTGAGTCCATGCCAAAACCTCTTCAGTACCTATCAGCTCTTTCTCCCTTGAAGTATTACATGGATGGGGCTTTCGGAATAGTTTTCAAGGGGTACTCTTTAAAAGACCTCTCCACTGATATGGCACTTCTCTTTA
>CAZJFY010000133.1:0-3200 GCA_964545225.1 uncultured bacterium
GTTTTCTCCTTAAAGAAATTTGTGTATGCTTTCGTGAACCCATCAAGTTTGCACAGTTTTCTGAAGTCTTTTAGATTGCTACCAAGGAGATTACACAACTGTAATCTTTCCGTGTAAGTTGTTGTTTTTGGTAGGCATTTTTCATACGGTAGCCCTTTCTTTAACCTTTCATCTGAAATAATTCCTCCGCAGTTCGGACATATCCTGTGAAATTCTGCTATTTTCATCCTTTCTCCATACCTTATAGTTTATGAGTTATAATACCTTAAATCTTTTAAAAGAGGGAGATATGAAACTGATAAGGCATTTTATGCCAACAAGAGTTGTTTTTGGAAGAAAAGCCATTCATAGGTTAAAGGAAGAGATAGAGTACTTAAGTTTGAATTTATCAAGAGTTGCAGTTATTTGTGGGAAATCAGCTGTTTCAAATGGTTATGTTAATCTCATTGAAACCGCTCTTGGTGAAAGAGTTAAAGTTTTCGATATGGTTGAGTCTGATCCATCAGTTGAAATTGCGAAAAGGATTATAGAAGAGGTCAAGAGCTTTGAACCAACTATTGTTATTGCTGTTGGTGGTGGAAGCTCAATTGATATTGCGAAAATTGTCTCCTGTATGTTGAGGAATGAGGGGGAGATTGAAGAGTTTATAGGAGTTCCGGAGTGTTTTAAAGAGCCCGGGATTCCTCTTGTAGCAGTGCCTACAACAGCAGGTTCAGGTTCTGAAGTAACTCCTTATGCTGTTCTTACTGATGAGAGAAACTGGAGAAAAGCGCCTTTAATAAGTCATTACATGTTTCCAGTTATCTCGATAGACGACCCAGAGCTTACTTTAACAATGCCCCAAGCTGTAACTGCAAATACAGGTATTGATGCTTTAACACATGCAATCGAAGCTCTTGTTTCAAAAAGGTCGACTCCCATATCTCAGCTTTATTCACTTGAATCGATAAGGCTGATTTATAAATACCTCCCAAGAGCTTATGGAAATCCAAAAGACATTGAAGCAAGGGAAAAAGTTATGCTCGGTAGTCTTTTTGGGGGTTTGGCGATAACAGATGCTGGAGCAGGTCTTGTTCACACTATGGCTCACGTTCTTGGTGTCATGTATAAACTACCTCATGGTTTATCAAATGCAATGTTTCTTGTTCCTGTTTTGAGATATTACGGGCTGGCTGCTGAAAAAGAGATTAGGAAAATAGGTAAATCTATGGGATGTTCTTCTGAGAACATTTATCAGATTATCGATGATTTAGAAAAGTTTCTTCTCTTTCTTGGAAAACCTAATACTTTAAAGGATGTTGGCTTTTCTGATAACGATATTTCCTCGTTTATTAGTCTTGTTATGGAAAGGAGACATTTAATGGGTAATCTTCCACGGGTACCAACCGAAAGAGATATAAGGGAGATAATAAGGAGTGAGCTTTAACCCACTCCTTACTTTTTCTCCTCTCCTTCTTCAGGACTTTTAACGATGATTTTAACTTCTTTCTTGGCAGCTTCAGCCTTGGGCAGTCTTATTTCAAGAATTCCTTTGTCGTAGATAGCTTCAATTCCTTCCTCTTTTACCTCAACAGGAAGTGGAATTACTCTTTGAAACTCTCCGTAGAAGCTTTCACTGAAGAACACGTTCTCTTTTTCCTCTTTCTTTTCCTGTTTTTTAGTTCCTTTGATGATGAGGTAATTATCCCTTACCCTTACATCAATGCTGTCCTTATCAAGGCCTGGCATTTCAGCTTTTACAACAAGCTCATCCGGTGTTTCGTACATTTCGATTCTTGGTTCAAATTTCCCAATTTCTGGAAATTCCCTGGAGAAGGACCTTGTGATGTCACTTAACATCTTCTCCATTTCCCTTGAAATCCTGAACAGGTCCTCAAACGGGTCAAACCCTCTTCTTCCAAAGAATCTCTCAAACATTGCCCACCTCCTTCAATGGTGTTTTAGATTTTTTTCAATCATATATAAATATAGGCATTTGAATCCTGACTGCAAGGGAAGTTGTAATGACTCTTCTTGAATGTTATATTAAGCTTCAATTTTTATTGGGGTGCCGATATGGAAAAGTTTCTTCCAAAGTGGATAGCATGGGAAGTAACGAGAAGGTGTAACCTGAGCTGTATCCATTGCAGGTCTTCTTCAACGATGGAATCTGAACAGGGAGAGTTTTCTTTTGAAAAAGCTAAGGAGCTTATGGATGATATTGGTAAGCTCTCAACTCCTACTATAGTTTTGACCGGAGGAGAGCCTCTTCTAAGAGAGGATCTTTTTGATATTGCAGCTTATGGGACAGAAAAAGGTTTCAGGATGTGCATTGCAACAAATGGGACGCTTGTTGATGATGCTGTTTGTGAGGAGATGAAAAGAACGGGTATAAGGATGGTTTCCCTTTCCCTTGATGGTTCAACAGCTGAAATTCATGATGATTTTAGGAAACAACCTGGAGCTTTTGACGGTGTTATAAAAGCTGCAGAACTTTTAAGGAAGCATGGTATACCTTTCCTTATCAATTCATCATTTACCAAGAGAAACGCTTTTGATATTCCAAATGTTTATAAGAAAGCAAGGGAAATTGGTGCCAAGGCATGGTACATGTTTATCGTTCTTCCGGTTGGAAGAGGTGAAGAGGCTAATGCTGAACTTCTCAATGCTGAGGAAGCAGAGTATTGGTTAAACTGGCATTATGAGCTTGAAAAGGAGTTAATTTTAAAAGGTGATAACTCAATACTCGTGCGTCCAACTTGTGCGCCTCATTATTACAGGATTTTCTATCAGAATGCAAAGAGGGATGGGCTTGACCTTAAAAGAAGGAACCTTGTCTTTGGGACAGGTGGTGGAAAAGGATGCGTTGCTGGTCAGTCAATAGCCCTTATTGACTGCCATGGCTGGTTAAGGCCGTGCAGTTACTTTCCAGATTCAGATGTTAACGTCTTTGATGTTCCTTTTCATAAAGCTTGGTTTGAGTCAAAGATTATGATGGATATGAGGAGAATTGATGAGTTTAAGGGAAGATGTGGTGTTTGTGAGTACTTGAAAATCTGCAATGGTTGCAGGGTTAGAGCTTACTGGAAATATGGTGATTACATGGAAGAGGATCCAATATGCAGGTATGTTCCCTTGAGAATGAGAAAAGGAGAAAGCGATGTTAAAAGACCATCCAATACTTAAGGCTGCAAGGGGTGAGAGAACTGATTACACGCCTA
>CAZJFY010000134.1:0-3164 GCA_964545225.1 uncultured bacterium
GAAACAGAAACAATCTTCTCCGGCATGCTATTTCCCAACCTGTTCTTGATCTTTGCCATCAACTTTGAAAGGTTAAAAACCTTCCTTTCAAGCGGAACAGGTCTCCACTCCGAATCAATAAAAAGGTTGGCACCAATCCACTTTGCAAGGTCAAGAGCTCCGGGAACTGTCGCTGAAAGAGCTAAAAGGGGTATTCCGGAACTTAGAGCATAGCTCACTATCTCCTCAACAGAACCTCCCCTTGTTGCATCCATTACCATGTGAATCTCATCAAGAACTATAGCACCAGCTTCCTCAAACCACTTACTCCTATTCCTTGCTGCTGAAAGAACGCTCTCATAAGTAGCTACAATTGAAGGTTGGGAAATCTCCCTTAAGTCCTCAACAAGGTCTCCCGTTCTTACTCCAACCTTTCCTAAAACTGACCTGAATTCCCTGAACTTTTCCCAGATTAAAGCCCTTGTCGGAGCTGTATAAATAAACCTTCCTCCTGAGTTCTTTAACCTGAAAAGAAGAGCTATTAAAGTTTTTCCAGAACTTGTAGGAGATGAAACAAGGCAGTTGCCCTCTTCATAAAACTTGAAAAAACAGGTCTGAAGGGGGTTAAGGAGCTCAAAACCAACGTTCAAACCAGTCTCACTCACAGGCAAAAGCGGTTCAGTAAACCTTTCCCCTTCAAGAAGGTAAACTGCCTTACCCCTTTCACCGTCAAAACTACTTTCTTTTAGAAGCTTTAAGGTTTTCATAACAATTTCCTGGACTAAATTATAGGAAGTTTACTTTTTAAGCAAAGGGGGTAGAAATGCAAATATACGTTTTCAGATGCAAAAGCTGCGGTATGGATTTTGAAGATGTAATATACACACCTCTTGACTTAATGCAGGTTTCATGCCCGGAATGCGGTTCAGATGACTTTGAGGTGATTGACATAATAAATGCATGTTCACCTTTTGGCTGAGGCTAATGAAGAAGGGGGACCCTTCTGATAAAATAGCTCATGGTTTACTTGATATTTGCAATTACCGGTTTCCTTGTGGGGATAATTTCAAGCCTATTGGGGATAGGTGGAGGGGTTATTCTTGTCCCTTTGTTCTGGCACATATTTCCAAAGCTTGGAATTTCCGAACCGCTTTCTGTTAAGTCATCAATAGCAACAAGCCTTTCCCTCATAACCTGTATGAGTTTGTCATCATCAAGAGTTCACCTTCAGAGGGGAACTATAAGCTACAGGACAATTTTAAAGGTGGGAGTAGCATCTTTTGCTGGAGTAGTAATCGGTTCAATCGCTGTTTCCTCAAACGTAAACCCTGATACTCTTAAAAAGCTCTTCTCAATCCTGCTGATAATTGTGAGTTTAAGGCTATTAAAGGAACCTCCTGAAAGAAAATCGAGAAATGTAAAACCCATACTCCCAATAAGCGGTTTCCTTTCAGGAGTGGTAAGCAGCTCCTTGGGCATAGGAGGAGGGGTTGTTGCAAACCCTTTGCTATTTTCCTTTACAAAACTCAAATCCTATGAAGTGGTTGCCGTTGGATCAGCAATTACTTTTCTAAATGCGTTTTTTGGAACAGTAAGCTACATAGCCCTTAACCAGGTCAACCAGAAGGCATTTCTTGGACCGATATTCCTTCCCGCATTTATCGCAACACTACCATCAGCAGTTATTGGAAGCAAGATAGGAGCAAGACTCTCCTATAGAGTAAACAGGATCGCTTTGAAAAGGGTTTTTTCCCTGATTCTAATTGCAGTTGCTCTAAAACTAATACTAAAGTGATTAATCCTTGTAAACTATTGATGTTACTGCATGCTTGTATATAAGCATTTTACCCCTGTAGGTAGTAAGTTTCATGGTGAACCTATCAAAGGCTTTGAGCTTCCCTTCAGCCTTTGAACCGGTTCTAAAGAAAACAACTACTCTTTTATTTATCAGCTTCCTCAAGATTCTGCTCTGAACCCCTCCCAGAAGTGATGAAGCAACGAGCTTATACCCTTCCTTCAGCTTTTCATCAATCTCCCTCTCCTGTTCAGGAGTAAGAATTGGTGGAACTATGGGTGTGGATGATGGCCTTATAATAAGTTCATCATCTAAAAGTTCAAAAACTATATCTCCAGATGCTTTAAGGCTATTCAGAAGAGGAACTATCATCTCCTTCTTTATTCCAAGCAAATCTGATATCTCCTTAAACGTCCCTCTGAATTCTCCCTCTTTTTCAAGAAACTCAATGAGGGCAAGTTGAGATTCTTCAAGCGTTTTATGCTTTTTCATAGTTTTTACTCATAGATAATCGTTGCTATTGCGTGTTTGTAAACAAGCGATTTCCCTTTTGGAGCTGTCATTGAAAGCGTAAAGTTATCAAAGTCAAGCAGTTTCCCTTCCAACCTTGTACCGCTAATGAGGAAAACAACAATCTCCTTTCCAAGGAGGTAGGTTAAAACCTCATCCTGAAGGGATGTTTTACGTTTCCTTGAAACCTCCTTGGAAGTTTCTAAAACTTCCTCTTCACGGCTTTCCGTTTTCTCTCCACCTTTAGAGGAAACCTCTTCTGAAGCAAGAGATATATGCAATCCCTTCCCCCTTTTTGATTCTGCTTTGAGAAAGCCTTCCTCTTCAAGCTCTGAAATTGCCTTCTTTATCAGGTAGGGCGTTGAACTTGAAAGAGTTGCAAGCTCATCTATCGTCCCGTTATACTCCTCAAACTCTTTCATATACTGCTTCACCCAGCTTTTTGCTTTTTCATACTTGGAAATAGCTGACATATTCCCTCCGAAAATTTAAAAACTATTTAAATTCTATTGCAAATATCCTGGATTGAAAATTTTATTTATTTTTAAGAACCATTTCAGGAAGAATTTTATCCTCTAAAATCCTCGTGTCAAGATTTCCCTTAAGAAAATCTTCACTTTCTAACAGCTGAAGGTGAAAAGGAATTGTGTTCTTTAAACTCCCTTCTATAACAAACTCACTTAAAGCCCTTCTCCCTCTCCTTATTGCTTCCTGTCTGCTCTCCCCCCAGACAATAAGCTTTGCAAGAAGAGAATCGTAATAAGGAGGAACAGAATACCCTTCATAGATGAATGTATCTACTCTTACACCAAAGCCCCCAGGAAAGAGTAACTTATCAATTTTTCCAGGTGTTGGTCTAAAGTTATGCTTGTAATCTTCA
>CAZJFY010000135.1:0-3138 GCA_964545225.1 uncultured bacterium
AGTTTGACTTAGGAGAGGGTATTAAAGTTTATGAGAAGTAATCAGATGGAGATTGTTGAGGAGTTTAAGAGAAGGGGTTTGCTTCCGGAGAATGTAAATGTAAGGAGTTTCAAGGATGCTATTGGTATTTTAAAGTGGGATAGCAAGGAAGTAGCTGATGTATTTAGTAAATTTGGTTTTGACTTTTTAGAGCATTTTCCTGAAATTGATGAAGGCCTTCTAAATCGCGTTCCATCTCAGTTTCTAAGAAAGGAGAGGATAATTCCTTATAAAGAGGAAGAGGGAGAAGTAAAGATAGTTACTGATAATCCTTTTAATGATGAAGGTTTACAGTTTATAGAGTGGATATTTTCAAAACCTGTTAAACTGGCGATAGTTCCTTTTGATGAAGTTAACGAGTTTCTTTCTTCCTTAACTACATTTGTCTCAGGTGAAACCGCTCAGGAGGAATTTGAAGAGGAGGACCTCCTTTCTCTTGTCGAAGAAGCACCAATAGTTCAATTTATAAATGACCTCTTAATGACAGCAGTTAGAGTTAATGCAAGTGACATTCACTTTGAGCCTTTTGAAAAGTTCATGAGGATAAGGTTAAGAATTGATGGTGTTTTGCATAACTATAAGGAAATTCCTGCTTCAAAAATACCTTCTACTATTTCGAGACTGAAGATTATGGCTAACCTTGACATTGCTGAAAAAAGACTTCCCCAGGATGGGAGAATAAGAATTAAAGTTGGGGGAAAGGAGATAGATATAAGGGTTTCTGTTCTGCCAACGTATTTTGGGGAAAGGGTTGTTTTAAGGTTACTGTCAAAAGAAAACGTTCTTTATTCCACTAAAGAACTTGGGTTGCTTGACGATGACTATGTTCTGTTTCAAAAGTTAATAAAAAGTCCCCATGGCATAATTTTGGTAACAGGTCCTACGGGTTCCGGGAAAACAACCACTCTTTATGCTTCTATTTCAAGTATCAATAGTGAAGAGATAAATATCATAACTGTTGAAGATCCTGTAGAGTATCAGCTTAATGGAGTTTCTCAAGTTCAGGTTAAGCCAGACATAGGTTTAACCTTTGCAAATGCCTTGAGAAGTATTTTGAGACAGGACCCTGATGTTATTATGATTGGAGAGATAAGAGATATTGAAACTGCTGAAATAGCTATCCAGTCAGCATTAACTGGCCATCTTGTTTTCTCAACTCTTCATACAAATGATGCTCCAAGCTCCATAACAAGGTTGATTGATATGGGAATAGAGCCTTTTTTGGTTGCATCGTCCGTTATTGGTGTAGTAGCTCAGAGGTTAGTGAGGAAAATTTGCCCTTATTGTAAGCAAGCTTATAAGCCCTCGATGGAAGAGCTTGTTGAGCTTGGTGTTAAAGAATACGATGGAAACTTTTTTAAAGGAAAAGGTTGTGAAAGATGCATGTATACAGGTTATCTCGGAAGAACAGGGATTTATGAAATTTTAATTGTTGACAAGGATGTTAGAAGAGCCATTCTTGAAACAAAGGACTCCGATTTGATAAGGGATATTGCTCTGAGAAAGGGCATGAGAACCTTAAGAATGGATGGGGCAGAAAAGGTAAAGAGGGGAATTACAACTGTTTCCGAGGTTCTCAGGGTAACGAGGAGATAATGCCAGTTTTCCTATATAGAGGTATAAAAAAAGATGGGACAGTGATAAAAGGTATCATTGAAGCTTCTGCAGAAAGTACAGCTTTACAGAAGTTGAAGGCATCTGGAATTTATCCTATTAAGATTCAGCTGTCCACTGAGAAAAAGAGGGTTTACATTCCAAAAATTTTCAAAGGTTTTTCAAATAGAGAGCTCTCTCTTCACTTAAGGACTTTAGGAATACTTCTTGATTCAGGGATTTCTTTGACAGACGCAATAAGGTCGATAATAGATGGGATGAGGGATGGAAAGCTTAAAATCATTTTTTCAAAAGTTCTTGATAAGGTAAAGGCAGGTAACTCGCTTTCCAAATCCTTTGAGGAATCGGGAATTGAAGATAAGCTTGTTTTAAGCATTATTGATGTCGGTGAAAAAAGCGGTGTACTTTCGGGGTCACTATTAAGGATTTCTGATATTTTGGAAAAAAGGGAAAGGGTTAAATCGAACCTTTTAGGGATTCTTCTTTATCCTATGGTGATCCTTATTGTTAGTTTTGCGGTAATAGCTTTTATGATTTCTGTTGTTGTTCCTAAGATAGTAAAAATATACTTAACCATGAAAGTTCAGTTGCCCCTTTCAACTCGTGCAGTTATCTGGTTAAGTAGCTCGTTTATTGATCATAAAGTATTCTTTGCTGTGCTGCTTATAGTTATCTTTTTGTTAATGTATGTGTTAAGAGCAAAATATAAAAATGTCTATGATTTAATTAAAGTGAAGTTGCCAATTTTCGGGACAGTCTTCCTGAATTCATCACTTCAAAGGTTTTTTGAGACTTTATTCATACTTTTGCATTCAGGTATTCCTTTAGTCCGAGCCCTAGATATTGCAAAAGCCACTCTTGATAATAAATACTTGGAGGTTATTGTTAGTGATATAAAAGATAAAGTTGAAAAAGGTTCTTCTCTTTACGATAGTATTAGAAATTCAGGCAAGGAGATTTTCCCAAATATTTCCCTTCAGCTTATCAAAGCAGGTGAAAATAGTGGTAATCTTGAGCAATCTTTACAGAAACTTTCCGATATTTTTGAGGAAGAAATTGAAAACTTCTCAAAATACTTGACATCCATTTTAGAACCCATTACAATCATTTTAGTAGGTACTGTTATTGGTTTCATAGTGTTTTCTCTGCTGTTGCCTATTGCACAAATAAGTACTTTGAGATAGGGGAGGAGAATGTTAGATAAGTTTTTAAGGTTTCTAACAGGGGAAAAAGAACTTCTTTTGGGTTTAGATATAGGAACTTTTGGTTTAAAGATCTGTAAGCTAAGGCAAAGATCAGATAAGTATGATCTTATCATTAGCAATTATACAAAGTATGAGGAGCCAGTAATTGCTGGTACCGAAATTGTTGATATGTTTTCCCTTGCTTCTTTAATTAAAACCACGATAAAATCTTATTTACCCAAAACTGAAGATGTTGCCATCCATATACCATTAACGCTTTGTTTTTATACAGTTATAAGCA
>CAZJFY010000136.1:0-3137 GCA_964545225.1 uncultured bacterium
TTTAAAATCCCTTTTAACTTTATTAGGAACCAAAAATACCTCTCCTCACAATCTTAGCCATTCTTCTTGCCATCTCAATGAGCCTCCTCACCCTTTCCTGAGTTGGAGGATGGGTTGAAAAAAGAACTGCCAGAGTATCCCCTTTAAATGGATTTACGATGAAGAGAGAACTTGTTGCAGGATTTACCTCAGATTTCACAATTTCTGAAGGTATGCTCTTTGAATACATCTCAAGCTTTTCAAGCGCGCTTGCAAGAGCCTCTGGCTTCCCAGAAATTCTTGCCCCTGTTGCATCAGCTTTAAACTCTCTTGACCTTGATATTGCCATCTGAATTAAAGCAGCAGCAATTGGAGCAAGGATTACCATCAAAATCATACCTATGATTTCGCCCCATCCCTCTTCCTCATCCCTTCTTCCAAATCCAAATAGCATTGCCCACTGAGCCATGTTAGCAAGCATCGTTATGGCACCAGCTATTGTCGCTGCAACTGCTTGAATGAGCGTATCCCTATTTACAATGTGTCCAATCTCATGCGAGATAACACCCTCTATTTCATCCCAATTGAGAACTTCAAGGAGCTTTGTTGTAACGCAAACAACTCCATGTTTTGGGTCCCTGCCTGTTGCAAATGCATTGGGAATATCCATGGGAACTATCGCGATTTTCGGTTTTGGAATACCTGCATTTTTCGCAAGTCTTTCAACAATAGCATGAAGTTCCGGTGCCTCCTGCCGGGAAACCTCCCTTGCACCATACATTGAAAGAACTATTTTGTCCGAGTAAAACCAACTACCAAAGTTCATTATTGCAGCCATAATCAAAGCAATGACCATTCCGGTATTCCCACCTAAAAGCTTTCCAAACAGGAGAAGTAATCCCGTCAGAAAACCAAGTAGAATTGTTGTTTTAAGAGTGTTCCACATGCGCACCTCCACATCAGGTTAAAAACTTAACAAGAAATACTATGGAAACAATAAATATAGTTATGTTCAGCTCTTTTACCCTGCCTGCTAAAATTTTCAATAGTGAGTAGGTTATAAAACCAAGCCCAATACCATCAGATATGCTAAAGGTCAAAGGAATTCCAATAAAAGTAACAAAAGCAGGAATTGAATCAGCAACGTTATCCCAGTCAATCCTCTTTATGGAAGCCATCATGTAAGCCCCAACATATATGAGTGCTGCCGAAGTTGCAAACGTAGGAACGGCAGATATTAAAGGGTATAGAAAGAGCGACATAAGAAAGAGTATTGAAACTGTGATGGCAGTGGCTCCCGTCTTACCACCTGCAGCAATACCTGATGCGCTCTCAATATATGTTGTCACAGTTGATGTACCAAGAAGCCCGCCAGCGACCGTTCCAACCGCATCACAGGTAAGCGCCTTACCAATTCTCTCATCCTTCAGTGATATTCCAAGCCTTGCTGTCAACCCCGTAAGCGTTCCAACTGTATCAAAAACATCAACAAGAAGAAAAGCCACTATAACGGGAATTATTGAACCGTTCATTACAGATAAAAAGTCAAGCTTGAAAGCTGCCGTGGGACTTGGAAAACCCAAGATGGAGTGAGGTAGTGGAGATTTTCCAAAGATTATCGATATTACCGTAGCAAAAGCTATTCCAATCAGTATAGAGCCTGAAACTCCTTTTTTAGAAAGGTAAGCTATAACTATCAAGGAAAGGACCGTAATGATAGCTGGGAATGAGGAAAAGTCACCAAGGGAAACAAGGGTATTTTTATTGGAAACTATTAAATTTGCATTTTTTAGACCTATAAAAGCTATAAAAAGCCCAATTCCAGCTGATATTGAATATGCCATACTTTCAGGTATCGCTTTAAAGATTGCTTCCCTGAACTTAAAAATGGAAAGAACTAAAAATATTAAACCTTCAATGAAAACTGCCGTTAAAGCCGTTTCATAGGAGATACCCATGCCCAGAACACATGTATAGGCAAAATAAGCATTTAATCCCATTCCAGGGGCAAGGGCAAATGGAAGCCCAGCCCAGAATCCAACAAGAAACGTTGCAAGCGCAGAAGCAACAGCTGTTGCAAATATGACGCCATCTTTTGGCATTCCTGCAGCCGAAAGAATTGCTGGATTAACTAAAAGAATGTAAGACATGGTAAAGAAAGTTGTTATTCCCGCAAGTACCTCCTTCCTCATAACAACCTCCCAAGATTCCTGTAAACTTCCCTTTTACTGATCCTGTAGTATATAGGTCTTCCATGGGGACAGAACCTTTGCTCTTTACACCTTAAGTACAAGTCTAAGAGTTTGTTTAAATCTTCCTCTTTTAGTTCCTCTCCAGATTTAATTGCCCTTCTACATGCAACAGAAGCAACATTTTCAGGACTTTCACCTCTTGAAAGCCTTTCAATATCGGAAAGGTTAAGTATTGCCGGTATCTCTTTAATTAAGACTTTACCATTAACTTTTGACCATTTTATACCAAACTTAGACAGGACCCTTTCATCTCCATCAAAAATAACTGGATTAAGGAGTTTTGTACTTTTAACTTCTCCAGACCTTAACTGCTCAAGAAGCATTTCATAATTCACCCTTTCGTGAACAAGATGAATATCCAAAAAGTAAAAGTAATCCCTGTCCTCAGCCAAAACTATTGTTTCATTATGCCCAATCACTTTTAACCGCTCACTAAACGTTTCCTCTTTAACATAAACCGTCTTTGGTGGTTGAAAGAGATAAAAGTTCTTCCTTTCAACAGCACTTCTTATTTCCGAAAGGAATTTTTCCTCATTCCTTAACAAAACTCTGTCTTTTAACGGAGTTACATTAAAATCCACAGAAGAAGGAGGCACATCAAAAAATAGGATGTAATTATCTACATCAAGACTCAACAGCAACTTATCAATTTTCTCGTAAAGAACGGGTCTTCTGTTTATAAAAATCTTTCTCAACTTCCTTCCAATAAACCTTTCATTCTTAAAGTTCAGGAAGATAATAGAATTCTCCGTCTCTATTCTCCTCAACATCTCACCACCAAAAAGAAAGCTTACTCTTTCTTCAAGACTTGAAGGAGGGAACCTGTAATCTTCAACAAAGAAAGAAACATCCGGATTTGCAACAGCATAGTCAATAATCAGGGACACCATATTCCTGATCTCTCTC
>CAZJFY010000137.1:0-3113 GCA_964545225.1 uncultured bacterium
TCGGTTGGTCTGATGAAAGGTTTACTCAAATACTGGAAGGATTAAAGGAAGGAGACACAGTAGCTATCTCTGTAAGGTCAGGGTAAGAAATGGTTGAAAAACTGCTTGATAACCTACTGGACGTTTTAAAGAGAGAAAGGCATATGCTTTTGAAAGCTGCTTTTGATTCTGGAGTTCTTGGCGAACTTGAGAGTATCCTTGAGGAGAAACGGATTTTACTTAAGAACCTTTCGGAGCTTGACGCTGATTCTCTTGTGCCGTTTGATTCGAAGTTGAAAGAGATAGAGAGGTTTAACAAAAGAAATGAAGCTCTTGCTTTAAGTCAGCTTGGCTTTATTGAGGGAGTGATGGAAGCGGTTCTTCAAGGTACAAAGTATAACAGCTCCGGGGAAGTTGAAAGGGAGAGGGGTTCCTTTTTCAATAAAAAAATCTGAATCGGTTCCGATAATAGTAAAACGAGGTGAATTTTTAAAAGGGGTATATCATGATTTTACCTGTCAGTAGCATTGTCAATATTTCTCTTTTGAAAGAGGTGCTTGAATTCAAACAGTCTCTGGTTCAGCAGTTCTTTGAGGAGTCCCTTGATGTGGCCAGTTTGGAGGAAGGTAGTATAATAGATATAAAAGCTTAAGGAGGAGGAATGTCTCTTTTTTATAGTCTTTCCTTGGCTGGCCAATCGCTTTTAACGAATAAAAATGCAATAAACATTACAAATAAGAATATTTCAAATGTTTTTACAAAAGGTTATAGCAGGCAGATACCAGAGCTTGCTGACCTTCCTGCAGGTGGTGTCTACCTCGCAAATGTAGAGAGGGCTTTTAGCCGCTCAGTATTTTTGAGAAAGGTTAATCTGACTCAGCAGGTAAACGGTTTATCCTCTTATAGTGGTATTCTTGAACAGGTGGAAAGCCTGTTTAATGATGTGAATGGGGTAGGGATTTCAGAGTCGCTTAACGAGTTCTTCAGTGCTTTAAACGATGTTGTTGTCAATCCAGGTGATATGTCTGCAAGGTACAGCGTTATACAGAAAGCCAAAAATCTGGTTTCAACTATAAGAAGCAGTTATGATAACCTTAAACAGGTAAAAGAAAATTCTGTTCTTTCGGTAAGGGATGAGGTTACTAAGCTTAATAACTTGCTTGATAGACTTTCAAAGCTTAACAAAAGCATAAGGTTTTACCAAACTGACAAGGAAAGGTTGAACGAGTATCTTGATGAAAGGGACAGAACTTTGGAAAGCATATCGGAGCTTATAGATACAAAGCTTACATTTCATGATGATGGAACTGTTGATGTTTTCACAGCTAAAGGTTTCTCCCTTGTCCTCTTTGGGGAGCATTCCACCATCACCCTTGAAACGGACTCTGAAGGTAATCCAGTTATAAAGAGGGATGGAATTGATTTAACAAAGGATTTAGGGAACGGAAAAATAGGTGGTGCTGTAAATGGGATTAATTACATAAATGGGGTTATTAAAAAACTTAATGACTTTACGTCTGTGTTTGCAGCGGCGGTTAATAAAATTCACAGGCAGGGTTATGATCTAAACGGAAACACAAACATAGATTTTTTCAAAATAAGTTCATCCTCTTCTTCATCAGTTCTTGATGCATCAAACATAGATATAAACTTTGAAGACCCTGCGATGTTTGCTGCTGCTTCAGACCCAAGTTACGTTGATTCAGACAATACAAATGCGAAGAGAATTTTGAATTTGAAGGACGATATATCAGGAGTTTTTACCCCTGCCGAAGAGTCAGCACTTACAGGTTCAGGTCTTACTATAGGTTCTATAACTTATGTTTCTTCACCTGAAAACTACAGTTTTATAAAGAAAAAGTCTTTTGGCGAGTTTTACGGTTCAGAAATTGTTGCTCCTGTGGGTCTTGAGCTTGAGGATGTGAAAGGCAGGTACCAGGACAGCAACTTTCTTCTTGATTCTGTTGACCAGAAATTAAAGGAAATATCAGGTGTGAATATGGATGAAGAGCTTATAAATCTTGAGAAACTTCAGAGAGCTTACGAAGCGTCCGCAAGATTGATAAACGTTACAGATGAGCTAATAAAAACCGTTCTTCACCTTGGGGAGTAGGTATGAGAATTCCTGATATTAAGTTCTTTGATACATTTTTAAAATATAGCAAGCTAAGAGAAACCGAACTTGATAGAAAGCTCAGGGAACTTTCTTCCGGGAAAAAGCTTCTTTCGCCATCGGATAATCCTGTTGATTTTGTTAATTCTTTGAGGTTTAAACGTTTGAAAAATGATATTGAAGATTTTGAAAGAAACATGGACTTTGTCAAGTCTAATCTTGAAATTGCAGAAAGCACTATGGGAACCGTTGTTAATACTGCCCAGTCTGCGAGAGTTAAAATTGTAAACCTTTTGAACACCGGCACCTTGACTGAAGAGGAAGCGAATGCGATAAAGAACTACCTTATTGATGTTAGAGATTACATAATTCAGCAGGCAAACGTTAGTATAGGAGATTCCAGGCTTTTTGGAGGAGTTAAAACCCAAACAGACCCGTTTGATTCAAATGGGGTTTATCAAGGAGAAATTCTTGAAACAACAGTACCTATTGCAAAAGGGGTTGAGCTTAATGTTAACTTTAACGGTGCCAATTACTTTGGAATTAACTATGCTGATAATGATGGTGATCTGAATCCGGATAGAAAAATACTTATTGTTCAGGTGATAGATAAAATTGTTTCGGAGATAGACAGCGGCAACTACAGCAACCTTAACAGTGTAACTATAGACGTTGACCTCGAGAATAGCGGCTCTCCTTCAACAATGAGCCTTCTTGAAGCCTTTGATAAGGGACTTTCAAAGATTATGGAGCATAGGTCTATGCTTGGCAGTCAGCTTAATGTTATTGAAGATTTAAGGGAACAACATGACAATATGAAGGTAAACATATCTGAACTTGAGTCTGATCTTGAGGATGTTGATTACTCTCAAGCTATATCGGATCTTGAGAAGGCCAGGACTGCTTATGAAGCCCTTCTTGCAGCCATAGCTCAGAACAAGGATTTGAGCCTTTTAAAGTACTATAAGCCGTAGTACCAAATTGCCAAGGTGGATTTCCCGTTAACCAATAAGCGAAGTGT
>CAZJFY010000138.1:0-3088 GCA_964545225.1 uncultured bacterium
GGGCTGGTATTAAGTGCAGGTCTGCTGCAAGACTCGTTGCAAGGAGCTCTGCGCTCAAAGTTTTCTTACTTCCAAGTTTCAGTATGGTTGCTATAAGGTTAAAGACAACAGAAGCAATAAGTTCGT
Source organism: uncultured bacterium (assembly GCA_964545225.1). Classification (GTDB taxonomy): domain Bacteria; phylum Aquificota; class Aquificia; order Desulfurobacteriales; family Desulfurobacteriaceae; genus CAZJFY01. The sequence goes on from CAZJFY010000138.1 coordinate 127, forward strand.
AAGGATCTCCATCATAGACAAACCCAACAGTTGTTGTCAGGGACATCATTATGAAAAAAGCAGTTCCAACTTTACCCCAGTCCATGGAGTCTCTCCTTTATCTTCTTTTTAAGCATTGCACTCCTTGAAGTTACTTTCCCTTTTAAAAGTATTTTTACTGCTTCTTCCAATCTCTTCTTAGGCGCCACAACAACAAGTATATCAAGAGGTTCAACTACAACATCCCCTCCAGGTATGGGTATCACTTTACCATCCGATTTTTTAACCGCAACAACAGTTATCCCAAAGCGCTTTCTCAGATCAATACTCTTGAGGGTCTTTCCAGCTATTGGTGAATCCGGTTGAACAACAAACTCCTCAATATCTATATAGGTATGTTCCCCAAATAGAATCTCCTCGAGAAGTGATTTCTCACCAAATATTGGGGGCTTCTTTGCAAGGATTGCCACTCTCTTTGAGATGATTGAAGGAATCGTCTCCACATAATCTGCACCAACAAGTTTCAGTTTTTCCTTGAACTCTTCCTTTTTTGCAAGAGCAAGTATGAAGAAAGGAGATATTCCATTTTTCGTCACAACATTCTTCAAGGTTAGGGTTATGGCAAGATTTCTGTAATCATCCATCGTGGCAACGATTGCTCCAACAGCCTTCTCAATACCCGCTAAGTAAAGAGTGTTTTCATCTGCAGGGTCAAGTTTCAGGTAATAGTTAATTTCATGCTCCTTTGCAAACTCCTCCAGATTGTCCGATACATCCACAACAACAACAGGAATTCTGTAGTGTTTCATCTCTTTTATCAGGTGAAGAACGTAGTCATTCATCCCAAAGATTATGTAGTGTCCCTTCAAAGCAGAAATGTCTGAAACCATCTTTCTGAACCTCAGAATTTTTTTAACCTCTCCAGAGGTTACAATGTTTATAAGAACAGCTATGGAATACCCCATTACGCTGCCGACCCCAAGGATCATGACAAATAGATTAAAGATCCTTGCCTTTGCATCCATATCCCACATTTCACCGTAACCGATGGTGGTTACGGTAAGAATTGTCATGTAAAAAGCCTTCAGAAGATCAACTCCTGAAATTACCATATATCCAATAGTTGAAAACATTACGGCTATGAGACCGACAATTAGAGGAGCCCGGAATTTCATCAGGATTTCAAGAATTCTTTCCTGACCGTACTTAACAGGAATTCTTTTCTCTATCCTTCTCAACGGCAGTTCCTCAAAAATCTCTGGTGTTTTTACAGACTATTCTAATAGAAGGTAAATTCTAGCCATACATGATAGATGATAGACTATAAAGGAGAAACTCAATATCTTAGAATATCTTAGGGAGGAAAAAGATGCTCAAAGATGAGAACCTGAAATCTCTTGTGAGAGAGAAATTTCCCTATTTTAAAATCCTTGAAAAAAAGCACCAAGAACTTGATGACATTATAGATAAAATGGAAAAAAAGCACATTCTAACACCCAAGGAAGAAATTGAACTCGAGAAGTTAAAAAGAGAAAGACTAAAGCTTCGTGACGAAATGATGCTTCTTATAAAAAAAGCTCAAGAAAATAAATAGTCTAACATTCAAAAAACAACTTATCTTGAAATATACCGCCAGCAGAGGAACCGTCCCCTGCTGGCAAAGCGTCTTCCTCTGCCAAAGGAGGATAACAGATGATAGTACTTATCACCACGAAGAATTATAACAAGTTAAATTAATGTTAAAAAGTCCTCAAATAGTTGTAAACCACCACTAAAGACGACTCAAGCATTCCTCTCTATCTGCTACACTTCCTTGAAAGTCCTGCCTGCAAAATCAGAACAACTTATCCTTTTAAAGAATTTACAAGGCTCAACTTGGCAATCTCTTTAAAGGTCTCAACAACCCCAATGCCCTTGATGGCTACAGCTTCTATTTCAGGATAGTTATTGATATTTAGTTCTTTTCTGAGTTTCCCTACAGGAAGAGCTGTCTCCAAGTCTCTTTTGTTGTATTGAAATACGATAGGAACCCTTCTGCATCTTCCCTCTTTTAAAATTTTTTTCAACTCACTCCAAGATTTCTTGTTATTCTCTAAAGCCTCAGCTCCAGAATCAACAACGAAAACAATACCATCTACTCCACTACAGATAAGTTCACCTGAAAAACAAGGAGCACATCTTCCAGGACAGGCATAAAGTTTATACTTGACTTCTAATCCATTTGGTAACTTAAGTGCCGGTTTCAAAAATTCAAAACAAACTGAAATACCATCTTTTCCTATCAGAGTTACAATTCTTCCATCATCTTTAAAAAACTCTCCGAGCTTCTTGATATTAGTTGATTTCCCCGAATCCTTAGACCCGCAATAAATGATTTTTAGTTCAACCTCTATATTCAACCTCATACCTCCCACCCCTAAAAACTATAACAAATCTTACAAATATTCATAAAAACAACATATTTGGTATAATAAAAGAAGAAAACAAAGCAATATCTACAGTTACACTGTTCCCTCCTTCATTGCCAGTATCCTCTTCAAGAGCAGTCAGTACCTCCTCTAAAGAAACTCCCTCCGTCCTCCTCTCCTTTGCAAGGAGAGGAGAGAAAATTTTTATAATATTCCTTAGCCTCATATCCTTTTCACCATTAACCCCAGTGGCTCCATCTAAACTGCTTCCTCCAAGAGGAGGAAGCAGTCCTTTTACAGTATAAGAAGAATCAAAATTGATAAAATGAAAAGAGATTTAAAGTCGGGAGGGCGGGCATGAAACATTTTACAGCCAATAACTTAAAGCTAAGCAACCCTGTCAAAGACTTCATGATTAAAGACCCTTATACTGCTAAGATAACAGATAACGTAAAAGAAGCAATTGATTTAATGGTTTCAAACAAAATCGGAAGTATAATCATTGTTAACGGCAACAAGGAACCAATTAATATACTTACAAGAACCGACATCTTAAAACTTATTTTCTTCAACTA
>CAZJFY010000139.1:0-3068 GCA_964545225.1 uncultured bacterium
AGCGTTTTGACATTGTTTCAACGATAATTTTTTTCTCAATTGGGAGTCCAAACTTCTTAACCGATAGGCTTCTTGAGGAAATTGCGATTTCCTCGTAGTCAACCATGACAGGACATATCTCCTGGCACCTTAAACATGTTGTGCAAAGGTTGAATATGTTAGCTGCTTCTTTGTTTACTTCAAGTTTCCCTTGGTTAATCATGTTTGCTAAGAAAATCTTTCCCCGTGCAACTGATGGTTCTTCCTTCGTTACGTTGAATACCGGGCAGACGCTTCTACAGCTACCACACCTGACACATTTTTCTAAAAGTTCATCGGTTATACCTTTAATAATTCCCATCAGCTCTCCGGGGAGGATTAGAGAATGACATCTTTTGAGTTGAAAATAGGTCCTTCCACGCAGACCCTTTTAAATCCTGAAGGCGTTTTTACAACGCATCCCAAACATGCTCCAATGCCACATGCCATCCTGCTGTCAAGGGAAAGGAAACACTCTGCTTTAACTTCTTCCGATTTCCTTTTGACTTCTTTTAACATCTGTACAGGTCCGCATGCTACCCATGTAAAATCTGTATAGTCTTGGAGGAAATCAGTTACCAAGCCTTTTTTACCAACTGATCCGTCTTCTGTAATTACCGTATAGTTAATTCCATACCTATCCAAAAATTCTAATGCAGATAGGTTTTTACCAGTTCTTTCACCGTAGATTACTTTTACAGTTTTGCCTCTTTGATGGAATAGCTTTGCTGCAAGGAAAATTCCCCCTATTCCTATTCCTCCGGCTATAAAGAGAAATTTACTTGCATTATCGTTGATGAAGTTTCCTAAAGGAAAGATTACATCTATAAAGCCTTTGGCTTCTGTTAGCAGGGAAGTTCCCCGTCCGAATACTCTGTAGAGAAACGATATTGAATCACCTTCAACATCAAATATGCCGAAAGGCCTCCGAAGTAAGGGATCAAATTGGTTGTCTTTTCTTACTTGAACCATTGCAAATTGTCCAGGCTTTACCCTGTTTGAGGAGTTTTCGGGGACTTTAACTTTTAGCAAGTAATCTCTATCAGATAATTTCCTATTTTCAAGGATTTTAAGTTTCAATTAGTCCCTCTTTTTGCAAATCTTTCCTTCAGCGATTTCTAAAAGGGCTATTACTGTTTTCTTGTGCTGCTCCCCTTTATTATCTGTACCGAATGTATAGGAATCTTGTGTGTATAGTGTTCTTGCTCTTTTTGCAGCAACGTGAACAGTTTCATAATAGTTTCCTATCTTTCTGACAACTTCCTCAAGAGGGATCTTCTTCATCAGTTCCTCCTTTTTTTATCAAGTTTATAATCTCTCTATCCTTTATAAAATCAGAGATGTTTTCCTTCAATCTTGAAGTTTTACACTTTTCAGCAAGAATGATAGCCTTAAATTTTTCATATGCAACTTTCAGGTTGTCGTTAACAATCAAGTAGTCATATTTAAGCGCTTTCGCAATTTCCTTTCTTGCAATGGTTAACCTTTTTTCAATCTCCTCTTTGGTTTCCGTTTTTCTCTTTAGGAGTCTGTTTCTGAGTTCTTCAAGTGAAGGGGGGAGGAAAAATATTAACACCGCTTGGGGGAAGTTTTCCTTTACGCTCATTGCTCCCTGTGTATCAATATCCAGTAATACATCCTTTCCACTATTTAGAGCTTTTAAAACTTGAGATTTTGATGTTCCGTAATAATTTCCGTAAACATTTGCCCATTCAAGGAAATCCCCTTCCTCAATCATCTTTTTGAATTTCTCAACGGAAACGAAGAAATAGTCCTTGCCATTTATTTCGTTTTTTCTCGGTTGTCTTGTCGTGAAAGATACTGAAAATTCAATGTTTTTAAATTCTGATAGTAATAGCTTGGTTAAGGTTGACTTTCCGGTTCCAGATGGTGCTGAGATAACGATGAGTATACCCTTCACCCTTTACTCCACATTTTGAACTTGCTCTTTTATTTTAGCTATCTCAGATTTTATGTTTATTATTGGGGCTACGATTGAAATCTCTCTCAATTTACTGCTTATAGTATTTGCTTCCCTATTCATCTCTTGGCAGAGAAAGTCTAAAGTTTTCCCAGAGTATTCAGTTTCCAGAAGATCCTCAAACCTTTTTAAATGAAAATTCAGTCTTGAAATCTCTTCCGATATATCCTGTTTTTCAGAAAGCATTACAACTTCTAACTCTATTCTTCTTTCCAGCTCTTCAGGTATGTTTGAAACAAGATTTCTGACTTTAGATTTTATCTTTTCAAAAATTTCCTCATTGATTTTTTCTTTAATGCTTTCAATTTTTCTGAGTTCACGTTTGATATTGGAAATTCTTTCTTCTAACTCCTCTTTTAGCTTCTGACCTTCAATAATTCTCTCTTTCTTAAACGCTTTTAAAGATCCCCTTACCGTTTTAATTATTTCATTTTCTAATTTTTTCAAATTGGTTTCTTCCTTTTTAAATATTCCCTGGATTGAAAAAAGATCTTTAAGGTTGACTTGTATCTCTTTTAGGGTTTGTGATTCCAGTTTTCTTATCTCTTTAAGGTACTTCTTTGCAGCTTCGTAGTTTAACCGAAAAGATAACTCTTCGCCAATGGGCTCAAGCTTGATTAGAACGTCAATTCTCCCTCTTTTTACAGTCTTTTTAATCTCTGTTATTATTTTTACGGTGAGGTAATTGATCTCTTTTGGTATGTTTAACTTTATATCTAAGTGTTTGCTGTTAAGGCCTCTTATTTCTGAAAATATCATAAAGCCGTTAGAAAAAGTTTCTGCTTTACCATATGCAGTCATGCTCTTAAGCATTTTACCTCAGGTATCTGTCATTGATTTTTATAGTTGCTCTATTTTTGAGTGCGTTAACATAAGCTTCAAATGATGCTTCTTTTTTGGTTTGGATAATAAAATCTCTCAAATCCTTCATTTTGTTGTTATCTATCTCTTTAACTTCAATGTCAGATACTGGTTTAACCACCATATATCCATCTAAAACCTCAAAAGGACCAACTAAACTTCCTTTTTTAGCTTCGTACATTGCATTGAGGTCTTTAGAGCTGACAAG
>CAZJFY010000140.1:0-3051 GCA_964545225.1 uncultured bacterium
CTTAGTTTGTTTTTTTAAGACTTTTGAACCTAAGGCTAATAAGTAGTTTAAGGTTTGAATTTTGCTGTAATGGAGGTCCTGCACTGTGAAAAGCATTGAAGTAGCACTTGATAAATTGTGGAACATTCTCATAGTTTTAGTAGTAGGAGAAGTGACAACTGCTTTTCACTATGGCTATGAGAAAACAGGTTGGTTGTTAATAGGATTTGCAACATTTGTTGTATTAGTGCTGGTTATCGCTGGGCTGTCTTACAAACTGGCAGTAGAATCTAAAAATAAAGATAAGTGTTGAATTTTAGGAGGATTGCTATGTTACCGAAAGTATTAGTTGTTCTCATGTTTATTATTCTGGTACTACTCGGAGTTTTCATTGCTAATCTTGATAGGTTTGTTAAGAAAACAACTTAGCTTCAGAGAGTGCAAGGTAATTTGACTATAGAAAATTGACATTTGTTATAGTCTCACGTAAAATGAGCTTATAATAAAGTGCGAGGATAGGGTGGAACTATCAAGGTGCATAGACCTTTTTCTTAAGTTCAAATCAAAGGAATTGGCGAAAAGAACTTTACATGAGTATGAAAAGGATTTAAATCTTTTCCTAAAGTTCGTGGGCGACAGGAATGTGAAAGAGATAAGAACAGCAGATGTAATGCTTTTTCGCTCATCCCTTGACTGCAGCCCTTCACTCATTAACAGAAGAATTTCGGCTTTGAACACGTTTTTTAACTACCTTGTTGACATGGAAGTTCTGGAAAAAAATCCTGTTAAGAAATCTTTAAGGATAAGAAAGGTCAAGCAGAAAGTTCCAGATGCTTTAACCAAGGAGGAAATTGATACTATCCTTAAAGCCGCAAGAGATAGATGCGAAAGAGACTATTTAATGGCAAAACTGATGCTTTACTGCGGATTGAGGATTTCAGAGCTTCTGGCACTGAAAAAGAAAGACATAGTTGAAAATAAAGGAAGAGCTGTTTTAAGGGTTGTAGGGAAGGGAAACAAGGAGAGATTTATTCCTCTACCATCAAAACTTTTAAAGGAACTTCAAAACTACCTTGAAGGCATAAATTCGGAAAAGCTTTTTCCTCTTACCTATCCGGGAGCAAAGTTCGTATTTGATCAGATATCAAAGGCAACAGGCATAAAGCTTCACCCCCATAAGTTAAGACACACCTTTGCAACAATTTTAGTTGACAAAGGAGTTGACATAAGGGTAATTCAGGAGTTCCTTGGGCATGCTTCTCCAAATACCACTGCAAGGTATGCCAAGGTTAGACAGGATGTAATGTTCTCAGTAGTAGAAAGTGTATTTACGTAAAAATTTTATGGTTAATCTTAAAGGTTCTCTTTCAAGCTATTTAGAATCTTCCTGATTGAGCTAACGTAAACGGACTTTATTCTATTAAAAATCTCATTTGCAACTTCTTCACTGTATATGTGTGAACTTCTATTTCTATCGTCAAGCATATCAAGGATAATCTCATCATCCTCAATAATCCCAAATCTAAAAGACTTCTTTACACAGTCTCTTGGACTGAAACATTCAACCTTGTTGAAAGCAAGCACCATCTTTAAGGTTTTCCATAAAAGCTCGACAGTAAATTCAAATCTCTGAATAGCGCCATCTCTATCAAGATCATCCTCTACCCTGTTAACAGCATCTTCAAGCTTGGTTAAAGCATTTTCAAATTTCTTAATTGCAATCAACAGTTCAACTTTTTCCATAAGATAACTCCTGTCTTCTCAATCAGTTTTTTGAACTCTTCCTGAACTTCATTAAGGAAAATAAGGTCTAAAGTGTAAATCCCTGCAACTTTGTCAAGTTCCTCCTTTAGCTTCCTTCTTTCCCTGTGGGTTAAATCCCTTCCACCGTCAACTGCTATATCGATATCCGAACCTTTCCTATGGTCACCCTTGGCTCTCGAACCAAATAAAATAATTCTGACTGGATTAACTGTTCTGATAATTATTTTAACAATTCTTTCAAGTTTTTCTTCAGGAATTTCTCCAGCAAACCTGTCCTTCATCAATTTCCCCATATCTGCCATGAAATTAACGTAATATTTTTATGGTTAATGAAATTCTGTATTAAAACGTTAATATATTTCGCCAATCTCTATTTTAAAAGTATTACTACTCATCAGGATTAAATTTCGGCTGATATATTAACGTTGCTATTCTTAAGCTTATCAATTACAGCCTTTATCCTTTTAGTCCAGGAATGTTCAACCTTGGGATAGACTTTCTTCCCAAACCTGCTTACCTTTACAACGTCGTAGCGAGCGCTTGTTAAGAAAACCTCGTCGGCTGAGAGCAAATCCTCTCTCTTGTAGAAACCCTCAAAAACGGGAACCCCCATATCAGAAAGTATCTTTATCACGAGTTTTCTCCTTGTTCCGGGAAGGCATCCAGTATCAAGGGAGGGAGTAAAAAATACGCTATCCTTTACAAAGAAGATGTTTGCAAAACAGGTTTCACACAGGAAACAGTTACAATCAAACAAAAGCGCCTCGTCAAAACCCCTTCTGTTTGCTTCCTTTAAAGCGTAAAGCGAAGCCATAATATCTATGATTTTATGATGTGACAGGGGAGTCTTCACTTTTCTCATTGCAAAGAAAGGAAAAACTGTCAATTCATTTTTTAATTCACAACCCCTTGAAGATGCTGAAAACGTCCCATCACTGTAAACTGTAAACCTCACAAGGGAAATTGGGGCTTTGGCGGAAGATTCCACTTTCAGCTTAAAATCCTCAAAGGATAGGGATGAAGGAACGGGAATGGAAAGTTCCTTACATGAAGTGACAAGCCTTTCAAGGTGAAGTTCTGGAAAAACAGCTTTTCCGCTTTCAACCCTCACTGTTTCAAAGACTCCAAATTCCTTATCAAACATCAATCCCTCTCCCTTAAATTACTTGTAGTCCAGACAGTACAATCATCCTTTATGTAGAACTTGCCGCCGTACGGGTCTTCTGGAATGTAGTTTATGAAGTGAAAACGCTTCAGTCCCTCCACCGTTTCAGGACACCTGTTTTTAAATCTCTTAAACTCCCTCAC
>CAZJFY010000141.1:0-3043 GCA_964545225.1 uncultured bacterium
TTTAAACCTTCCCCTTCATTGTTACTTCGTGGCAGATTCTACAGTCCATCTTTGCTTTTTCAGATTCTTTAACCTTTGTTGGTACGAACTTACCAAAGTGATATTCGTTTAGCATTTCAACTACTTTCCTGGCTACGCTTGCAGAGAGCCTTGCGCATCTTTCTGAGCGCTTCTTGCTTTTGTACGGCACATCCTGTTTAAAGTAGATTGAAGCAGCTTTACACCACCTCTGAACCGATACATGGCAGAGCGGAGAGTGTGATATGCTCTTTGGATAGGGCTTTTTACAGTATGGACCTTTACATGGTATGTAATCTGGGAGTTCTGCTGTTTGGTACCACTGGTAGAGAGTGTCTATCATGGGTTTAAAATCTTTACATGTAAGGTTAAATATTGCAGCTGCTGCGTTTAAAGCTCCACAAACAGTTCCCCATCCAGCAACTCCTCCACCTCCATAGTGAAATATCTCTGATGGTATTCCTGTATATGGAAAGCCGACTTTAATCTTAAGCTCATCTATTATTGAGGAGAAAACACCGTAAGCACATTCCCCTTTGTAATATCCTTCATAAGCTTTGTCTGCAACTTTTTTAGGATCAAGTTTTACATAAGGGTAAGGCAGGTTCTCAACTTTTTTACTTGCAAGGGCAGATTCGCTCTTAAAGCTGATTCCGGCTATAGTTCCCACTCCAATTACGAGTCCGCTTTTAAGGAAATGCCTTCTGTCCATTTTTTCCTCCTCTTCTGATTTTGGAGTAATTGTACCATTTGGTTACATTACAGAAGTTTAAGTTAGTGGTGATATAATTACCCTCCCTTAGGAGGACAAGTTGCTCAAAAGTGCCCTTCAATATAGAAAAATGTTCCTAATCTCTATCTTCATTGGATTGCTTTCAGGATTGTTTGCTGTTGCTTTTGTTAAATCGATCCATTTTTTTACTGAAATGTTTCTTGGGTTTATCTGCGGATATTCTCCTCCTCAAGCTTTTGGTGAGAGGGGAACTTCTCTTTTCCCTGAAATTGTAATAAAAAGAAGGTATCTCATTCCTCTGACTGTTTCTATTGGAGGTTTAATTTCCGGGATAATCATTTACCTGTTCTCCCCGGAGTCTGCTGGTGTTGGAACGGATGCTGCCATTAAAGCATTTCATAGAAGGATTCCCATAGGGTTAAAGACAGCTGTGTCCAAGCTTTTAACTTCAGCAATAACTATCGGCTCTGGTGGAGTTTCAGGTAAAGAAGGACCAATTGCTCTTATTGGAGCAAGCATTGGAACTACGGTATCAAATTTATTTAACCTTAGCGATAAAGAGAGAAATGTCGCTCTTGCGACTGGTCTTGGCTCAGGTATATCTGCTGTTTTCAAGGCACCCCTTGCAGGAGCAATTATTAGCTCAGAAGTTTTCTACAGAGAGGATTTTGAGGTAGAGGCTCTTATCCCGAGTTTTATAGCTTCTGTGATTTCCTACATTATCTCTGGCATTTTCCTTGGTTTTCAGCCCCTATTCTTTACAGACATCCCTCCGTTCAGGGGCTTGAATGTTGAAACGTTTGTTGGCTATCTCATCCTGGGGATTGCAAGTGCCATTGTTGCTTACGTGCTCATATATACTTTTTTCAAGATATCCAATTACTTTAAGGCTTTAAATGTTCATCCAGTATTTAAGCCTGCCATTGGGGGTTTTCTTGCCGGAACAGTTGGAATGATAAATCCCATTGCAATAGGCAATGCTTACGGGTGGATACAGATGTTGTTGAATGGAGACTTTAGTTACTTAACGATTTTAAAGGTTTTAACAGGGATTATCTTTTCAATCCTTGCTCTTTCCTTAACTCTTGGTTCGGGAGGTTCTGGAGGTGTTTTTGGTCCTTCCCTTGTTATAGGAGGTTTGACGGGTGCTTCAATTTACTTTTTCCTTAACTCTGCCATTGGGAACTTCTTTGACCTTCAATCGATGACAATTGTTGGGATGGTATCAACTTTTGCAGCTACAGCCAGAGCTCCCCTTTCCACAATAGTTCTTGTTGCTGAAATGACTGGAGGTTATGAGCTTCTGGTTCCGTCGATAATTTCTGTGTCAATTGCGCACATCCTTTCCGGGGAGAAAAGCATATTTCCAAGTCAGGTTAAGAAAAGGGTAGATTCCCCTGCTCATATGGATGAGTATAAAGCGTTTGTTCTTCAGCACGTAAAGGTAAAGGATGTAATGAAGTCCCCTGTGATTACCCTCTCTCCTGATGATACGGTTTTGAATGCTCAAAGAATTATGGAAAAGAAGTTTATATCGGGCATTCCGGTTGTTATTAACGATGTCGTTGTTGGTTTGATAACGAGTTCAGATGTTCTAAGGGTTGATAGGGAAAAGAGGGGAACTGTTAAAGTAAAAGACGTTATGACTAAGAATCCGGAGTGCGTTACTCCTGATACAACGCTTTTTGATACACTTGATAAGTTTATTAGTAAGGGTTTTGGGAGAGCGCCTGTTGTGAAGGATTTTTCGAGCATGAAGCTCATTGGGATTATAACAAGGGCTGATATTGGAAGGTTTTTAGCATCAAGGGGATAGGGATGATTAAAAAACTTCCACCGCTTTTGGTTTCGAGAATCGCTTCAGGGCAAATTGCAGTTTCCCCTTCAAGCGTTATAAAGGAGCTTGTTGAGAATTCTCTTGATGCGGAATCGAGTAAGGTGATGGTTTTTATTGATGATCAGTTTAACTTTAGAGTAGTTGATAATGGAAGGGGGATAAGGCTTGAGGAAATTCCGTTTTCTATTGAGAGGTTTACTACGGACAAAATCAAGAAGCTTGAAGATTTTGAGAGTTTGAGAACGTATGGGTTTAGAGGAGAAGCCTTAAACGCAATTGCTTCAGTTTCAAGGTTAACTTTAAAGTCGCAACATCATGAAGAGGACGTTGGGGGAAAACTTACTGTTGAGGCAGGAGAGGTTAAGGAGTTTAAGGTCGTTGCCTCAACTCAAGGGACTTCGGTTGCTGTCTGCGATCTCTTTTTCAACGTTCCTGTAAGGAGGAAGAGTTTTACA
>CAZJFY010000142.1:0-3009 GCA_964545225.1 uncultured bacterium
CGAAATATCATCAATCTCTGCTTCTATACGTTCTCCAGTTCTTCTTATCTTTACTTCAACAATACCATCGCCGGCTTTCCTGCCAACGATAACCTGAATGGGTATACCTATAAGGTCTGCATCCTTGAACTTGAATCCTGGCCTTGCATCCCTATCATCAATAAGAACGTCAATTCCATCCCTTACAAGAGTTTCGTAAATGCTTTCCGCAACTTCCATCATTCTTGAATCTTTAACATTAACCGGGATAATCTCCACATCAAAAGGAGCAATGGATGGATGCCAGATGATGCCAAACTCATCGTAATTCTGCTCAACAGCAGCTGCCATAATCCTTGTAACCCCTATGCCGTAACACCCCATAACCATTGGCTTTTCATTACCCTCCTCATCAACAAAAAGAGCCTTCATGGATTCGCTGTATTTAGTTCCAAGCTTGAAAATGTGCCCCACCTCAATACCCCTCCTCTCAGCTAAAGGAGCTCCACACTTTGGACAGGGATCTCCACCTTTAACTTCTGATAGATCCAAAAAGTCCTTAACATTGAAATCCCTTCCCCAATTAACATTTAACAGGTGATAGTCCTTTTCTCCCGCTCCTGTAACAAAGTTAACCATTGGAATAAGAGAATAGTCCGCATAGATAGGAATTCTTAAACCTATTGGGGAGAGAAAGCCTTTTGGCTGTTGGGTAAACTTCTCTACCTCTTCATCATCAGCAAGCCTTATCTCCTTCGCCTTGAAAACTTTCTGGAGCTTCAGCTCATTAACATCCCTATCTCCTCTCAAGATAATTCCCACAGGGGAGCCATCAACGACGTAAATGAGAAGCTTGGCAATCTGCTCTTGAGGAATACCTAAAAACCTTGAAACATCCTCAATTCTTTTAACGTCAGGTGTGTAAACCTTCTCTTTCTCCTTGAATAGATTTTCCCTATTCTCTGGAATTTCCGGCTTTACCTGCTCAGCCTTTTCAGTACTTGCAGCATATCCGCACTTCTCACAGTAAACAAGCTTCCCCTCTCCAGTATCAGCAATGACCATGAACTCATGAGAGAACTTACCTCCGATCTCCCCGGTTTCTGCTTCAACGGCTTTGAAATTAAAACCCATTCTCCTGAAAATCCTTGAATAGGTATCAAACATGTTCCAGTATTCCCTTTCAGCATCCTCATCAGTTGCATGAAAGGAGTAAGCATCCTTCATTATGAACTCTCTTGCCCTCATCAAACCAAACCTTGGCCTGATTTCATCTCTAAACTTCCTCCCAATTTGATAAAGGTTAACAGGAAGTTGCCTGTAGGATTTAATCTCTTTCCTGATAAGATCTGTTATCATCTCCTCGGCAGTTGGACCAAGGGCATAGCTTCTCCCATGTCTATCCTCAAACTTTATCATCTCCTTTCCATAGACATCCCACCTTTCAGACTCCATCCAGAGATCTGCCGGGTGCATGATGGGGAGCATAACCTCCATTGCTCCGGCTCTGTCCATCTCCTCCCTTATGATTCTCTCTATCCTCAAGAGAACCCTAACTCCTAATGGAAGGATATCGTAAAGACCTGCAGCTTTCTTCCTTATGAAACCTGCCCTAACGAGAAGCTTGTGGCTGGGAATCTCAGCATCTGCTGGGGGTTCCTTAAGCGTTGGGATAAAAGCTCTGGAAAATCTCACGCTATCCTCCTTGCTAACTACGAATAGATTATACATTAACAATCTGTTAAACTTACTACGGAATGGGCAGAAGAAAGTTCCTAATTACAGGGCTAATTATATCCACTTTTCTTCACGTATTGGTACTTAAATACTTAAAAATCAACAATCTCCCCCTCTTTACAACAGCCCTTCCCATTGAAATAGAATTTGAAACCGCAGTTAAGCAAAACCTCCCGGTGAATAACATTAAAAGGGAAAAATCAGGTAACAAATGCAAGGCAAAGCTCCCAAAAAGAGAGCATCCTAAGGTTCCAAAACATGCAAACGAAAAACCACTTCCAAAAACCTGTAAAAAACACATGCTCGAGGAAACCGAGCAGGAAAGGAAGCCGAACCTCAAAACAGGAAAGCCAAAAGTGACCGAAACCAAGCCCGCTTATTCCTGTAAAATCCAAAAAGTCAAAGAACACAGTAGCAGTGATTTCAAAAAGAGGAGCCAAGAAACATCAACCGGAGAAGTATCCAGGAAGGTTGCTCAGGACAATACTGAAAACTACTTACGTAAAGTAATTAGCATAATAGAAGAACACAAGCACTACCCTTACATATCAAGGTGTAATGAAGAAGAGGGTAACGTTACGCTAACGTTCACAGTGGAAGGGGACGGTAAAATAACTTCCGTAGGAATTAAGAAATCCTCCGGATCTGTATTCCTTGATAAAGCTGCTAAAAAAGCCATATTTGACTCATCACCACTTCCACCGCCTCCAGATGGAAGGGAAAGGAACTTTACAGTTACTATTAAATTTAAATTGGTGGGATGATGAAAGTACTTCACGTGGATACAGAAAAAGGATGGAGAGGTGGAGAACAACAGCTTCTCTACTTGATAAAGGGCTTAAGAGATAAAGGTATAAGCTGCACAATTGCATGTAGAAAGGGCGATGAACTTGAAAAAAGGTGCATTGAGGAAGGGTTCAAAACAGTTCCTCTCTCCGGGAATCAGGTAAAGGACACTCTTAAATTAGGAATAATTGCAGGGGACTTTGACATTGTTCATGCACATGCAGCTAAAGCTCTCACCATTTCTGTCTTTTCAAAATCCCTTCACAGAAAGCCTGTTATCTATACAAGAAGAGTGGACTACAAACCAAAAGAGAATTACTTCACAAAGCTAAAGTATAAAAATACGGATATCATCGCCTGCGTCGTTGAGAAAATAAGGGAAATTCTAAGCAATTCTGGCATAGAGAAGACGAAACTGAGAACAGTATACAGTGCAGTCGATGTGAACCTCAAGCAATTTGTGGACATGGAAAAGGTAAAAACCATCAGGAAAATGGCAGGAGGAAG
>CAZJFY010000143.1:0-2976 GCA_964545225.1 uncultured bacterium
CCTGAAGATATTGCTTTTCTTGATGGTTTTAGGAGATATCTGTTAACAGTTGATCATGTTGCCTTTACTCTTCCGTTCAGAAATATAATGAGTCATAAGTATACTTTTGGGCATTTAGCTGTTGTTGGGGGTTCAAAAGGAAAAACAGGGGCTCCTTCCATGACAGCTTTGGCTTCATTGAGGACAGGTTGTGGATTGGCTACCGCCTTTGTGCCTGATTCCCTTAATAGCATATTTGAAACAAAGTTAACGGAAGTTATGACTTTTCCCATTGAGGATAGCGGAAAAGGTTACTTTGGACTTGAAACTATGGATAAGCTAATTGACTCTTTGAACAGCGAAAAAATAACGGCTGTTGCGATTGGTCCAGGATTGGGTGTGAATGATGAAGTTATGAATGTAGTTTCCTCTGTAATTAAAAACGTTGAAAAGCCTTTAGTTATTGATGCTGATGGTCTTAACTGCTTGACTTCCGATGTTGAAGTTCTCAAGACTTTAGAAAAGGATGTTGTGATTACTCCTCATGTCGGAGAGTTTTCGAGGCTTACGGGAATAGGGAAGGACGAGATATTGAAAGATCCATTTAAGTTTGCTTCAGATTTTGCAATGGAGTTTAACGTTACGGTAGTTTTAAAGAGCGGTAGAACGGTTATTGCTACTCCTGATGGAGAGGTTTTTGTCAATGTTCTGGGAAATCCTGGAATGGCAACTGCTGGAACTGGCGATGTTTTAACGGGTATTATTGGTGGGCTGCTTGCTATGGGAATTGATTCTAAGGATGCTTCAAAGCTCGGCGTTTTTATTCATGCTATTTCGGGTGATATCTCATCAGAGAAGAAGAGCGAAGAAGCAGTTATTGCAACAGACTTGATAGAAAATTTACCTGAAGCAATCAAATTACTTAAGGAGAGGGAAGTTAATCCATTAGTTCCTGAGTTAACATTTGTAAGCAGTTTGAAAGAGATAGTAGGTGTATAGGAATAGACTTTTAAAGTTAATACTTCTTGGAATTCTTTTTGTGCTTATCCTTTACTTCGGTAATGGATTAATTTCAAGTATTTCGGGAAACTTTTATCTCAACAATCCCATGTTTCACGTTCTCTTTAGCTTAAACCTTATTCTTCTTCTCATCCTTTTCGTTTTTTTTATCAGGAATCTTTTCCTTTACCTTCTTCCTAAGAGGACTACCAAATTAAGGGTAAAGTTGTTTACTGCTTTTACCCTTCTTGTTATTGGTCCATCACTTTTCGTTGTTTTCCTGTCAAGCAGTTTTGTAAGTAAGAGTCTTGACAGGTTGTTTAGGATTCAAGTTCAAAGGGGAGTAAAGGCATCAATAGAAGCAGTAGATGGGTTTAAAGAGCTTACCGTAAAGGATTTAAGGAAAGATATAGATCAATTAAAAGTTAAGAAAGTAAGTACCTCTGAATTAAAAAGACGTAATTTGGCAGGGTTTTACAATGGAAGGTTTTATGGAAGTATAAGTATTGATTCAGATGTTCTAAGGTCTGCTATGCAAAATGGGGAATACAGCTTTTTGGATAAGGAGCATAAGCAGTTCGTTTTATGTGTTCTTAAATCCGGAAAGGTTTACTGTGCATCAAAGGAGGTACCGGAAGATTTAGTTAAAGGGTTATCCTCTATAGAGGAGCTTAAGAAGAATTACCGTTCATTGAAATTTTATGAAAATCCAATTAAGGCTGTATATACCCTGACTTTTCTCATTGTTGGACTTGCTGTTGTTTTTGGAGCATTATGGTTTGCAAAGTATTTTGAGAGGAGAATAACCATACCTTTGGAAGCCCTTCATAGTGCAACACAGGAGGTCTCTTCCGGAAATCTTAACGTAAGAGTAGAGGAGCTTGGGACTGATGAGCTAAAAAACGTTATAACAGCTTTTAACTATATGGTTGAGCAGTTGAGATCGTTGAAAGTCTCCCTTGAGGCCGGGAAAAGGTACATCGAAAATATCCTTGATAATATAGCACCTGCTGTTATAACAATTGATGACGAAGGAAAGGTGAAGTCATGTAATCTATCAGCAAAGAAGCTTTTCCCCTTCCTTTTGAGGAATAGGGATATCTTTGTGGTTAAAGCATTTTCTTCCTTACCATCCCTTAAGAAAGCTGTTGAGGATTTACTGAAATCAGCTGGTGGGAAGGTGAATGTTGAGCAAATTGTTGCAGGAAGAGATAGGAACTTCACAGTTGAACTTATAGCTCCTGCTGGAATTAAAGACAGGATATTGATAATAGAAGATATAACGGAGATAGTAAATGCTCAGAAAGTTGCAACTTGGAAAGAAGTTGCACAGAGATTAGCTCACGAAATTAAAAACCCTTTAACTCCAATTGTTTTAAATGCAGAAAGGATAAAGAGGAACTTTGAGAAGAATTCAGAAAATCTAAAATCTGTAGTTGAGAAATCGATCTCCTCAATACTTGAGGAAGTTGAAGTTATAAGGAGATTGATTGACGAGTTTAGAACTTTTGCAAGGCTTCCGCTTCCCAAGAAAAACTTTGAGAACCTTAATGAGATCATAAGAAATGTACTTGAGCCTTTCAAGGATAAAGTTGATGTACAGTTTGACTTCAGAAACCGAATTTCCATTCCCATTGATAAGAATTTATTCAGAGAAGTCCTTATCAACTTGATTGAAAATAGTATTGACGCAGGAGCAACCAAGATTCAAGTTTCAGTGGATGTGAAGGGTGACAGGGTCTTTGTGTTCTTTAAGGATAATGGGCCTGGAATTTCAAAGGAATTTGGAGAGAAAGTCTTTTCTCCATATGTCTCCACGAAGAAAGATGGATGGGGTCTTGGTCTGTCAATTGCTCAAAGGATAATAGCAGATCACGGTGGAAGGATATATCTGGCGGATAGCAATACTTTTGTAATAGAATTACCATTATAAGGGAGGTAAGATGAAAGTATTAGCCATTAACGGTTCGCATAGGAGAGGTTCAACTCTGAAGCTCC
>CAZJFY010000144.1:0-2958 GCA_964545225.1 uncultured bacterium
CTTTATCTCTGTTTTAAATTCTTCATAGTCGTTTTGGCTAAGTGTTAAATTACCAATAGTGAAATTGTCTACTCCAGTTGTAACATTATTAATACTATCGATATGTTTATTACAATACTCGTATAAACTTGTTGCATTTGTTGCATTAAGCTCATCTAATATATCAGTAACGTTGGCTGATGATACATCATAAGTTTTTTCGTTATTTGTACCTGTAAGTTTTCCACGCTTGTGAATTACTTCTCTGATAGCAAACCCAAGAGTATCGTTTCCTCCTGCAAGATCAGATGGAATTATTTTCTCTCCTGAGAAAGTAACACTTGCAGTCCCAAGAGTGAGGTTCCCAATTTTAACCTCAATGGCAAATGGAGGAGCGGCGGGAAGAGTAGCCCATCCCTGAGCATCTGTATAATCACATCTGGTTGTTCCATTTACACAAACTACAGCACCCTTTACATAACTGGATTTAATCTGAACATCAGTAGAAGTAGTTCCAGAACTTCCATCACCTCCACCACATCCAGCAAGTCCAAAACCTGCAATCAGTGCTGCAGTTGCTAGTAGTAGTTTCTTTCTTTCTTTCTTTCTTTCTTTCATAACAAACCTCCCTCTATGGAAAATTTTGAATTCCGATTATATCAGAAATTCAGAAATGTAGAAATTGAAAACGAGACGAGAAAGTAACACAGATTCCGATTTAAAACTATCCCTATTCCCCTCGAAAGGGGAATGGCAGGAGGGTTAAAAACTTATAGCTTATGAATCCTCCAACCCCCTTTACGAAACTACGTATTACCCATAAGCACGCCAAAACGTTGTAAAATAATGCTTTCAGGTTTTCCCTTCGTAAGGGAAGTTAGAGAGGTTCCCAGTTGAGTGACGAGTGGCAGGTGACGAGTAACAAGAGATGCGAAATGAGTAACACATCTCGCATTTCGCATCTCGCATCACGCATTTACTTCTTCTCAGGAAGAACAGGAAGAACTCTTGCTTCAAGAGGAACTTCACCAGTCATAGACTCAAGGAAAGCTTTTATCTTCTTTATCTCACTTCTGGAAAGTTTTTTTCCAAGCTCCTTTTCAGCCATTATCCTGATGGCTTTCTCCAGGCTATTTACAGAACCATCATGGAAGTATGGTGCAGTAACAGCAACGTTGAGAAGCTGAGATGTTCTGAAGTTGTACTTATCTGCAGGATTTCTGGTTACTTTGTATCTACCGAGATCCTTGTTCCACCTGAACTTATGAAAACGACCATCAGAGAGAACAGGTCCGTTATGGCAGGCAATACAACCATACCTGACAAAAAGTTTCATACCTTCTTTCTGCTCTGGAGTAAGAGCATTGTCATCTCCGATAAGATATCTGTTAAATGGAGAATTAGGTGTGTTAAGTGTCCTTTCAAATGCTGCAATAGCCTTTGTCACGTTCTCAAAAGTTACAGGATCTTTCTCTCCCGGGAATGCCTTTTTGAATAGCTCAACATACTCAGGAATTTCTTTAAGTCTTTTAACTACAAGTTCAGGAAGTGAGTTCATCTCAACATGAGCCTGAAGCGGACCCGCAGCCTGCTTTTCAAGGGTTGGAGCTCTTCCATCCCAGAACTGAACTCTTAAGAATCCGGAGTTAAGGGTTGTCGGAGCATTCCTTGGACCTGCCTGCCAGCCATGACCAATAGAAGTTTTCTGGTTATCATCACCACCAATTGAAAGGTTATGACAGGTATTACAGGAAATCAGCTTACTTCTTGAGAGTCTCGGATCGTAATAGAGCATCTTTCCAAGCTTTACCTTTTCAGGTGTTAGACTGTTATCGGCTGGAACCGGTGGAAGTGCTGGAAGAGGAGTAAAGAAGGATCTCAGATCCTTGGCTTCTACACTCTGCCCCATACCGACAGTTGTCCCAATCGCAGCGACAACAAACAAACCCACCATAGATAAGAACTTCTTCATTTCCTACCTCCTCCTTATTTGATCTGGAATTTATTTAAAATAATATCTCTTTGCAAAAAATTTTCAAGTGCTATTATATATGCAATAAGAAGATTATAACGCATGACATGAAATTGCAGTAGAATGCCAGCCTTGAGCTTAAAATCTCGTACAAACACTAAGTATCGAAAAAATCATCCTGAAAGTGTGATAAAATTCCTCTGAATGTAAAGATTAGAAGGTTGTTCTCCAACCTTCTAATCTTCTGTTGCAACCACATGCCCAAGCTTTAATCTGAAACATTAATCAGCAGGGGTCTATTATGAAGATACCCGGTTACTCTTCAATCGAAGAGATAGAAAGATCTTTTCGGATTGAAATTGATAAAGAAAAGAAAAGGAAACTTCGTAAGGTTATTGAAAAGCATCCCATGTTCATTCCGGATTACTACGCCCGTCTTATAGACTGGAACGATCCTGAGGATCCGATCAGAAACATTATTTTCCCTTCTCCTGACGAACTGGACATTGCAGGATCTTACGATACCAGTGGTGAGAAAGAAAATACAGTTCTTACAGGACTTCAGCATAAATACAGAGAAACAACTCTTCTCCTTGTTACGAATAGATGTGCCGGTTACTGCAGACACTGTTTCAGAAAAAGAATGGTTGGAATCCCAACAGATGAAACTGTAAAACTGTTCAACAGAGCAGTTGATTACATAAAGGAACACAGGGAGATAACAAACGTCTTAATTTCCGGAGGAGATCCTCTTGTTCTGCCAACAGATGTGATTGAATATTTCCTTTCTGAGCTTTCAAAGATTGAACACTTAAACTTCATTCGCTTTGGAAGTAGAATACCGGCTTTTTATCCAATGAGGATTTACGAAGATAGCAAGCTTCTCGAAGTTTTTTCAAAGTACTCAACTCCTGAAAGAAAGATCTATCTGGTTACTCACTTTAACCATCCGAAAGAAGTTACAGAGGAAGCCAGAAAAGCAGTAGATGCACTGATAAGACATGGAG
>CAZJFY010000145.1:0-2944 GCA_964545225.1 uncultured bacterium
TGCAAATGTAACGCTCGGACTTCCAATAGTTAGAACTTCAGTTGACCATGGAACCGCATACGACATCGCAGGAAAAGGTTTAGCTGACCCTTCAAGCTTTAAATTTGCTGTAAGCTACGCTCTAAAACTCCTGAACGATAAAAGCTAAATCATTTGGAAGAACTGCAGTTTTAGTAATATATTTCATACCAGGAATTGATTAAATTACCATGAAAGGTGACAGATGAACTGTAAACTCTGTGGTGGAACAGGTTGGGTGATAAAGGATATAAATGGGAAAAGGGAAGCTTTAAGGTGCAGTTGTCAATTTGACGTTTCAAAAAAAAGCTTTTTAAAACTCTCAGGAATCCCCTCAAGGTATAAAAATTGCAGCTTTTCGAACTTTAAACCTGAAAGTGAAAGCCAGCTTTTAGCTTTAAAGAAGTGCAGGGAATTTGCCTCTCTTTATCCTTTTGTTGAAAAAGGATTGGTTCTCTCTGGTTCTCCCGGCATTGGAAAAACACACCTTGCAGTTTCAACTTTAAAGAGCATAATTCATGATAAGGGATTAAAAGGCATATTCGTTGATTTCAGGAACTTCCTCATTGACATTAAAAGCACCTTTGAAACGAACGAATCCGGCTCAGAACTGCTCGAAAAGGTCGTATCATCCCCCCTCCTCATTCTTGACGATGTTGGAGCAGAAAGGGTAACAGATTGGGCAAAGGACATGTTATCAACAATCATAAACTATAGATATACCAACAACCTGCCCACGATAATAACGACAAACCTTTCATTTAACTCCTCTCTATACGATTCATTCTCCTCAAAATTTGATGAGAGAACGGAATCAAGAATTTTTGAGATGTGTGATATATTAGAGGTTAATGGAAATGACAGGAGAAAGAAAACTGCGGTTTAAGTCGGTAGGGATAATATCAAACCCTAAAAAGCCGGAAGCTTCTTCATGCGTCAGGAAAGTCCTTGACATACTATCATCCTATGACGTTAAAGTCTTCATAGATGAAGAGACCTGCCAGCTTATTGAAAAGGAATGCAGATCAGATGTAAACATCGTTGACAGGGTTAACCTTCCGGACAAGGCTGACGTCATGGTGGTTTTAGGAGGGGATGGAACATTCCTGAACGTTGCCAAGCTCGTTGACAAAAGGAAAGTTCCCCTCCTTGGCGTAAACTTTGGAACGCTCGGCTTCCTTACAGAGGTCACTGTTGATAACATAGATGACAGCATCCACAGGATGTTAATGGGTAAGTTCATTGAAGAGAGAAGACCTGCCATAAGAATTAAACTCATAAGGAGCAATGGACACGTTCTCATCCACAGGTGCATAAATGAGGTTTCCATAAAGAGGGATATACTGGCAAGGATAATTGAGATAGAGATGGAAGCTGACGGAAGCTTTATGAGCACGTTCAGAGGGGATGGCGTAATAGTTGCAACCCCAACAGGTTCAACAGCCTATTCCCTCTCTGCTGGAGGCCCCATAATAGTTCCTATCCTTGATGCAATACTCATAACTCCAGTTTGCCCCCATGCCCTCACGATGAGACCTTTAGTTGTTAGCGGAAAGACCAACCTGAAGGTAAGGTTGAAAACTGAAAATGAAACTGTAATGGTCATATTTGACGGTCAGGAAGGAATTGAACTCAGGAAAGGGGATACCCTTGAGATAACAAGGTCTCCTTACGACCTTTTCGTTTTAAGAGACCCTCTAAAGTCCTACTACCAAACCTTAAGAGAAAAGCTTAACTGGGGTTAAAGGGGGAAAAGATGAAAATCATTATGTTCATTCTTCTGGCAATAAATGTAGCATTTGCGGGAACACTAAAAACGCCGGAAAGTGCACAACCTTACAGGGGGAAGATCTACGTCTCAAACATAGGAAACCTGCCGCCAGATTCAAAGGATGGCGATGGTTTCATATCTGTTCTTGATATGAACGGAAAGGTCATTAAAGAACGGCTTTGTACAGGACTTAACGCCCCAAAGGGAATTGCATTTGCAGAAGGAAAGCTATTTGTTACAGATATTGACAGGGTTGTTGTTTTTGACCCCTCAACGGGAAAAAAACTAAAGGAAATAAAGATAAAAGGCGCAAAGTTCCTTAACGATGCCGTTTATGACGGCAAAAACTACATCTACATCTCGGACACTCAAACAAACAGGATATACAGGATAGATGTGAAAACGTACAAATCTACCATTTTCTTTGAATCAGGTTCACTTGAAGGAGCAAATGGACTTGCCTTTGATGAAAGTGGGAACTTGATCGTTGCAAGCTGGGGAGGAGGAAAGCTCTTAAAGATTAAGAAAAACAGAATCAACACCATATCAAAAGGCTTCTCAAACCTTGACGGTGTCTGCGTAAGCAACGGAAATATATACTTTTCAGACTTCACGGAGGGGAAGATCTACCTCTGGAGGAAGGGAAAGGTCAAGGTCGTGAAAAGCGGCCTTAACACGCCTGCAGATATCGGCTGCAAAGGTAAACAGATATTCGTTCCAGAGTTCTATGGAAACACCCTTAAGATAGTAAGAGTGGAATGATGAAGAAATTCATAGTATTAACAGGGCTCTCCGGTGCAGGAAAGTCAAGTGCCATGAGGTATTTGGAGGATTTAGACTTCTACTGCATAGACAACATCCCTCCCGATCTGATTCCAAACCTTGTTCAGCTTATCAAAGAAAACCCTGAAATTGAAAAGTCAGCCCTTGTTGTTGACATAAGAAACCCAAAGTTTAAATCCATTTTAAGCGATATCATAAAGAAAATTAAAAGCAGCGTTGAAAACGTTGAAGTCTGGTTTCTTACAGCTTCAAGAGACGTTCTGATAA
This sequence comes from uncultured bacterium, assembly GCA_964545225.1. Classification (GTDB taxonomy): domain Bacteria; phylum Aquificota; class Aquificia; order Desulfurobacteriales; family Desulfurobacteriaceae; genus CAZJFY01. The sequence goes on from CAZJFY010000145.1 coordinate 2,840, forward strand.
AGAGATTTAGCGAAACGAGAAGGCCTCACCCCCTCCAAAAGTATAACCCTGAGATGAACATTGAACAGTTAATAGATGAGGAAATAAAGCTTTTAAACCCCATAA
>CAZJFY010000146.1:0-2937 GCA_964545225.1 uncultured bacterium
ATAATCCTCATCTTCTTAAAAACGATCCTGGATATATCAAAAGACTTGAATCTCTTCCTGAGCTTGAAAAACAGGCGCTTCTTTACGGGAACTGGGATATTAAGAGAGAAGGGCTTGTTTACGATAATTTTACTCAAGAACATATTAAAGAATTTCAGATTGAACCCTACTGGCACATTTTTGCTGGGCTGGATTTTGGAGCTACAAATCCAACCGCCTGCGTCTTCATTGCCACCAACGGAGACCTCTTCTATGTCTTTGATGAAATCTACACTCCCAATATCATTCTTGACATTTTAGCTGCCGAGATAAAGAGAAGAAAACCCAGAGTTGTTTACTATGATCCATCAGGAAAAGGATTTGCCAGAGAGCTCCGATCAAGAGGAGTTAACTGTAAACCCGGCAATAACGATGTCCTGTCTGGTATTTTTCACGTCCGTCAGTTAATAGAAAACAAGAAACTTTTTATCTCTCCTAAGTGTGAAAACTTACTCAAGGAATTCAATCTCTACACATGGGACGAGGGAAAAGACAAGCCAATAAAAGCTTTTGACCACGCTTTAGACGCTTTAAGGTATGCATTAGTAAGTGAACCTATCAAGGGTCAATGGAAATCAGGAGGAATGAGAGATGTTTAACCTCGGAGGATTCACAAGTCAGGATGCCGTTAACCAGGCATTAAGAATCCTTGCTCAGAATCTTACAAACGCAAGAAAAACTGAAACAGAGAAGATTTTGGATTATTACTTTGGGAACCAGGAGCGGTACATCCAGAAAAACCCTGAAGAATCAGACGAACACTGGGCGAAAAGACCGAAAGTATGGTTCAATCTTACTTATGCCGTTGCTAAAGCTGTTTGTAGGCTTTACAAGGAAAAAGTAAAGCGAGAGGTTAACGTTGACTGGAAACAGGAAGTCTTAAAGCCTCTCACTCGTGTTATGCAGAACGTTGATAGATTTACATTCCTGACCGGAACTGTTGCGGTTAGACCGATTTACAGAGATGACGGAACTATCAAATACGCAATCTATACACCTGACATGATTGACATTTTTCCTTATGAGAATGACCCGACGGAACCGGAGCTCGTGGTTCTCAGTTGGGGACAGGTGAGAGGTGTTAGAGTAGAAAGAATCGCTCACGTTTGGACTAAAGATGAGTTTATTAAACTGAAAAACGACAAGATTGTAGAGAGACAAGAGAATCCTTACGGCAGAATACCGCTTGTTTTCTTCAGGAACTCTGAACCTTTATGGGATTTCTGGGAAGTTGAAGTCCCCGGAGTTCAGATAATCAAGGCTAATGAGATTCTCAATAAACTCTGGACTGAATTAATCTGGACCACAATCTTTCAATCCCATGGGCAGTTAATAGTTAAAGGAGCTCCGCCAGATTTTCGACCTGTATACGGTCCTGATACTTACATCGCTATGCCTGAAGAAGGAGACGCTTCTTATATCAAGCCTGACGCTGATACAGACAAGATGTTAGAAGTCATTAACGCTCTCATTGATTCTGCTTTAATGTCACTAAGGATTCCAGAGGGGGCTGTAAGGGTTAAAGCGACTACTACAAAATCGGGTGTTGCTCTTGTAGTAGAACAGCAGGCTTTAATTGAATGGCAAGAAGAAAGAGCTGAATTGTTTAGACCTTGGGAAAAAGAACTGATAGAGCTTGCTCTTCATGTTTACGCTACACATACAAGAAGAACTCTACCGCAGAATCTTGAAATTCTTGTTGACTATCCAGAACCAAAGGAACCACTCGACAGAGAGGAACTTCTTGAGTGGCAGTTTAAGTTCAACAACCGTGTGGCTACTCCGATTGACTACATAATGGCTAAGAACCCTGATCTTACTCGTGAAGAGGCTGAAAAGATTTACGCTGAGAATGTGGCGTGGTTTGAAAAGAATACAGGAGTTTCACCGGTTGAGCTAAAAGCTTTGGAGGCTAAACTGAATGCCAATCAGTAAAAAAGACTTGCTCAAAAAAATAGAGGAACTCGAGAAGAAATTAACCGAGCTTTCCAAGAAATACGACTCAAAGGTTGTCCGTAATTTCTTAGAAACGTGGGAAAAGGGTTTGTTGAAACTTGAAAACTGGGTAGTGAAAAACTACAAAGAAGAGATGACTGTTGATGATTTAGTTCCGCTCCTTTCACAACTTGACCTGATGATCCAGGAGTTGATTGTTAAGCCTCTTGCAGATGTTACGGATGACGAAAGCCTGTTTAATAGATACATTCTTCCTGCTCTACAAGAGAGTTTTAAAGAAGTTGTAGAGTCTTACGGGCTGTCTATGTCTAATGTTGTTATCTCTCCAGAAGTTGCTAAAGCTGTTTACACAAGTTATAAGTCCTCAATTATGAAGGCTTCCGAGGATGTGAAGGTAACAGTTTCAAGAGTTCTAACACAGGCTACTATCTCCCCGATGTCCATCAATGACATAATGAATGCCCTTAAATCTGAGGACGGATTTTTTAGAGGAATAACAAAACATAGACTTGAAACAATAGCCCGTTCGGAGCTCCACAGGGTTTTTAGAACAGCGATAGAGGAAGTAAACAAAGAGAGAGGCTATAAATATTACAAGATGGTAGGACCTGTGGATGAAAGAACCTCATCTATTTGCAAGAGATACGTTGGGAAGATAAAGCCAAAGGAAGAGTGGTTGAAGATAAATCCGTATGTGTTTAGCTACGGACTACACCCCAACTGCCGTCATCAGTGGATTCCAGTGCCGGATTATTTGGTGTATTAAAATCTGGAGTCAAAAATTTAGGGCTTGATTCATGTGTAACGATTTTGAGGTGGAAAACAAGATATACGATTTCAAGAATTGGCGAGTGGGTTACAGAGAAGGAGGTGAGGAGGGTGTGAAATGCTTTATTCCGTTTTTTTCTTAACAGGCTTGAAGTCCGTTAAAGCGAAGTAGAG
>CAZJFY010000147.1:0-2923 GCA_964545225.1 uncultured bacterium
AACTGATAATTCTCCAGCCAAACAGCAGGAGAATAAGCATCAACTATAAGTACATCCTGCAAGCTAAAATACAGAAAGCTTTACTTGAATGGCAGTATCCCGATAAGGAAATAGAACATTATCTTGTCATCAAGACAACCCTTAGAACACGCTACAAAATGGGTAAGAGCATAGTTGTTCTCCCAACTACAGAATCTATCTCCCGAGAAGAGCTTGAGGAGATAATCAGAATGTTCAGAAACGACCCCCGCCCCCGGGCCAACTGGGAATGCCAATACTGCATCTACAGTCAGCACGGACTTTGCAACGGTTCAGAAAGCGCTAACACCACCCTTGAACACGAGAATGCAGAACTCATAATGGAGCTACTGGACAGATACAGTAAAATCCAGACGGAAGCCCAGATGATACAGGAGCAATTGAAACAGCTCATCAACGGAACGATTGAATATAAAGGCAAAGAAATAGGCTGGACTTATCAAGAGAGAACTTCATGGGATATCAAAGCCTTCGTTAAGTTACTAAAAGCAAAAGGCTACAATCCCTTAGAATACCTTCAAGTTAACGGCAGAAAGGCAAGACTTTTGGAAAACGAACTCGGGGAGGAACTTGATAAGGTAAGAGAGCGAACGGCAAGACCAGTGTTCAGACTTTAAATTATGGCGGAGGGAAGAGCCTTGAAAGCGGATAAGATCAAAAACTTTATGTTTAAGATATCCAAACTAAAAGATAAATTAAAGAAACATAAGAAACTTATCTTATTTATCTCAGCCTTAATTTTTTCCCTCATACTGGACATCTACCCAATGTCTAAACTTGGTGGACCCAATGTGGACCACTCCAAGCTATCTGACAAAGTCCTCTGCGTTCTTCTTTTACATTCAATAAACTCGCTACTAATATGCTCAACTGCCACTCTTACATATACCTTATTTCAGGCTCTTTCAATAGTACAAAACATAGATAAACATTGGAAACTCAAAAAAGCAAAGGGAAGACTCCCTGTTCCGCTGATAAATCTAAGAAATCTCACCTTAGCCATAATCATACATGCATTCTTCTTATTCTCACTCTACTTCACAATAAAGAATGAAAACATATTAGTACCTGAATTTCCCTATACCATACCATCAGTAGCCTTTGCAATAATAACTTTTTTCATTCTACTCATCACAGTAATTGCAGTACCTACACTTCTCGGAGTATACGCACTTGATCTTTACCTTCTGACAAAAAGAGGAGAATTATCTTTGGAAGTCTTGGGGGTTCCATCTTTATTACTCAGAACATTAACCAAACCCTTTTCAGAGGGAATACCAATCAAGCTACTGTCCAAAGCCTTCCTTAAATGTATTTTCGCCGTTTGCATAGCAATTCAGGCAATCATTAACTCCTTTTTCGCCGCCAAAAGCTCTGAAATAGAACGTAGCTGGAACCCTCAAGCTAAAGTGTTTTATTCCACTCCACAAGATACACAGAAAGAAATACTTGAGTACCTATTAGAAATAAAGCACGAGTTCAACATTTCTGAAAAGGAACAAGAAGGAGCCCTCAACAAGTTTAAAGAAAGACTTAAAAACGCCAAAGAAATCAAGGTTTACGTCATCGATGATTTCAACGAGGAGATACCTACTGTTGCCTTCCTCTATGGCATTCCTGTAGTTGCAACTTTCAAGCATGGAACCGTAGTAGAGAAAATCCTACAATCGCTAACTAAGGATTCGAAAGTTCAAATAATTACTAAGAAATATGAAATTTTGAACAGAAACATACAAAAAAACATGAAATTTCCTCCAATATTTGAATCAAAACTTATGAATCTACTCAAGCAAATAGAACAAGAGCCAGGAGCTGTGTTAGTAAACATGTCCTTCGGCTCAACAACAAAAAACACTGGGGACTTTGTAGGGAACCTCATATACATAAAAAAACTCATAGAACTCAATAACAAAGGAATAGTCATCTTCGCATCTGCAGGTAACCGACACAACCCTTCTGTAATTGATGTAGACCTCAACAAAGCAGTGGCATTTCTCTTATCCAACTATTATGTAGTCGGAGACCCAAAAGGTCTTCAATACGGAGAAATCAACGTAAAAGGAACAGCATACATTAGATACCGAAATGGCGTTCTCGCAAAAGTACGAGGAACTTCTTTCTCGTCACCAACCGCTCTCGGTCTCTTCATTCAAGAAGCAAGCAAGGAATTAAAACCCAACTAAAAGGAGAAAAGAAATGACAGAGATAATATTGACTGCCACCTCGCTACTAATAATGGGAGTCACTGGTCTTTACGTAAGACAACAAGCAAAGTATACTCAAAAGATATTTGAAGAGAGTAAACAGTCCAGATATGCTTCCATATACAAAGATGTAAACCTTAGATTTGATGAAATACTACAAGAACTGCCACCCGGAATAAAAAAACACTGGAGCCTAAAAGAGCTTCTACTACACTCCAAAAATCTTGGAGTGGACGAGAATAAAGTACAGAAAGCCCTCGTTAGATACATTTATTTAACGTATCTCGAATATAACCTCGCTAAAGAAGGAATATCTCAAACGTTTTGGGATCACTGGCTTAAAGGCATTATCTCCGGATTCAAAAGTAGATATATACAAGATGTGTGGAAATCAGAGTTTCTTGAAAACATTCAATCAAACACTTCTTCTATCTCTGAAGATTTCATACAGTTCATAAAGGACTGCATAGACTTACCTCCAGAAGCAGTCATTAAGAAATATCAAAACATAAATGAGAGTAAGGGTAAAATTACCCCAAAATCTTAGTAATCCGATAGCGGCAACGGCCAGCACTTACGCAATCCCCAGGATTCGTCAACAAAGCCCCAGTAGCGGCTGTCAAATGACCTGGGATGTGGAGCCATGACAAAGACCTTCCCACTTGGGACAGGACCATCGT
>CAZJFY010000148.1:0-2913 GCA_964545225.1 uncultured bacterium
CCTTCTTCATCTACTCCCTGAAATCCCGTTATGACAACGATTTTGCCTTCTTTAATAAGCTTTAGGATTTTGTCTGGATTGATTGATAGAATTCTTGCTTTTGTATGAGCTGCATCTGTCTTTATGCCTGCCTGCCAGCCGGTTAAAGCTACTGCTGGGTATCCTAAATCGTTTAAGGATGCAGATAAAAGCCCTGCTGATACCTGTTCTCCAGTTGAAACAACAAAGTCAATGTCCTTTTCATTGGGTTCTTTTGCTATCTCGTGTATAAGTTTCAAGAGCCTGTCTGTTTCACCAGACATTGCAGATACAACTACAACAACGTCATTTCCTCTTTCCTTTTCTTCAATAACCCTTTTTGCTACATGCTTTATTCTCTCAATACTTCCCATGGAAGTTCCACCAAACTTCTGAACTATGAGAGCCATTGAACCTCCTGCGTTCTTAATTCACCTTATCAGCTGGTATATCAACCCTTATAACGCCTCTGAAGTCCCCTTCTTTATAGTTTATTGCTTTGTCATCTGGATATAGCTTTCGCAAGGTCTCGACTATTTTTGGATCCATTTTATTTATATCGCCATGACACTTCAAACAGGGTTTCTTCACCTTTATGGTTTTGAAGAAAACAAAGTAATCCTTTCCGTCAATTTTAGCTTTCTTGATCAGGTAGTCTGGCAGCTTTCCCGTAGAAATGTATTCATTTTCCAGCTCAGTTAATACCTGTTTTTCCAGCTCATCAGGTTTGTCTTTTTCGTTCCTGTACTTTAAGCTGGTTCTCTTTATTCTTAGTCCAACTTTATCACTTACCTGCTTTGTGAATTCAAGGGCTTTTGATGAACAAAACTCTATAGCTCCTTCCGCTCCTTTTTCTTTCATGGCCTTCTTAAGATGAGATCTCATGGTTTCGTGAAGCTCTTTAACTGCTTCCATTCCCTTTTCCTTTGCGATTTCCATCTTTTCCTTTTCAGTTTTTGCACACGAACTTATAAGCGTGAGGGTAAGAATTGTTATAAATATCCTTCTCATTTTGTCCTCCTTGTAAGGATTTGCAACTTGAATTATATAATGAAGCTCTGAGTTTTACAGTCTCAAGATGTATTTCCCCTTTGGTGACGTGGCAGGTTCAAGCCCTATTAATTCTGTTTCTCCCTGTTTCTCTTTTGAAAATCTAATTGATGGGTAGAAAAGGTAGCGAGGCGATGTGAAATTTATGATTTCCTGTATTTCTCTCTTTCGTGGATTCTCGACAGTAAAGAAGAGGTCCAATCTCTGCAGGTGGAGATTTCGAAAGGTTATCTTCAAAAGTTCAATGTCTTCATTGAATACATAACCGATGTACCTCTTTGTAAACTTCCCTTTCACCTTTTCCCACTCTTTCCTTGTAAATTTTACAGTCTGTGGATGGATATATCCGCTCAGCCCTGAGAACGAAATCTCCTTAGTCTTAAAAACTCTTGACATGATGTCCACTCCGTCCGATGCAGATAGTATCTCAGGGTAGTTTTCCCTTCCATGAACGTAGAACCAGGTTCTCTTGAGTTTTATCGGTTTTTTTACGTTAATTGGTCCAAGAACGAAAATGAGCTTTGCTTCTGATACCTCAACCAATCCCTTAAGCCTTTCAGCTTCACCGTTTAGGGGGCCAACAATCAGAATTTCCATATTTTCCCCTCCAGAATCTGGTATATTCTAAATTTAGGAATAAATTAAGCTAAAACTAACTGTTTGGAGGAATTTATGTCAGAAGTATTGAAAAAAGCAGCAGAGCTTGCAGATGCAATAGCTCGCTCAGAAGAACTTGCAAACTTAAGGATGGCGGAAACGAAAATCGCAATGGATCCTGAGGCGATGGAACTTTTTAACGAAGTTCAGAGATTGCAACAGATGGCTCAGATGTCAGGTACGCCGGAAGTGATGAAGGAACTTGAGGAGGCTTTTGAGAAGTTCTCTCAGAACGAGATTGCTAAGGCTTTTCTTGAAGCAAACCAAGCATTTGGTGCAATGCTTGAATCAATAAATAGAATGCTTCAGGAAGCAATAGAAGGTCCTAAGCATCATGGTTGTGAAGGTTGCTCTGGTTGTAGCATTTAAAAAGGGGGGATTTCCCCCTTTTTGTATATAAATCTTCCGCAATAAGGACATCTGCTCTTTCCAATTTCAAGCTGGGAAGTAAGCTTTGAAAACTCAGCGCTTGAAAAAGTTATCCTGCAGGCTTCACAGCTTCCTGAAGATATATCGGAAAAAACCATCCCTTTAAACTTTTCTCTGAGGTTATAATACTCCTTAAGGATGTTTTCGGGAATTTCTTTTCTTATCTTGCTGATTTTGTTTTTTAGGTTTTCAATTTCTTTCTGAACGTACTCAAGGTTTTTACAAATTTCTTCTTTCAGCTTGTTAATCCTCTCCTTTTCGGTTTTCTTGAGCTGCACTATCTCGTTAAATTCTGCTTTTAAATCATCAGTTTCCGTTTCAAGTTCTATCAATTTCTCTCCAGATTTTATGATTTCATCCTCAACTTTTGCAATTTCCCTTAAGAAATTTTTAAATTCTTCTCTGTTACGAGCTTCCTCTTTCAGCTTTGTAAGTAAGTTTTTCTCCTTTTTCTTTCGTAGTATGAAATCCTTCAGCTCCTGAACTTCATTTAAAGACTTTTCAAGAATATGTTTCTTATTGGAAAGTTCTTTGTCTATTTTGCTTTTTTCTTTTTCCAGTTCTTCCAGTTTTTTTAGCAAAGCATTTCTTTTTGCTTCTGCCCTGTGGAGTTCAATCTCTAAGGATTGAAGATTAATAAGTTCCCTTAAAAACTCTCTCGTCATAGCACCTCAAAGGGGGAGTCTTCAGTTTCTGAAACGATGAGGTCTAATTCCGGGAATTTAGCTTTTAAAATATCGTAAATTTCAAGGTAAAAAA
>CAZJFY010000149.1:0-2899 GCA_964545225.1 uncultured bacterium
AGGTTTTAACCGGTATTGAGGAGATAAAGCTCATGGAAATTCGAAGAGTTGGAATTGAAATTTACAAAAGCTTTTTAGAAGAGAAAGTTTCTCCAAAGAGTTTAAGGAAGGGTGGTCACAGTGGTAAATCTCCCCGGACAATTAAAGGAGTAGTTGCAGAGATTTCCCTCTCTTCAGCATCTCAGGAAAGAGAAGCAAGAATAGAGGAGATAAAATTCCTCATTGAAAATGGACTTTACAAGTTGGATTCTAAATCAATAGCAGAAAATCTGATAGAAGAGTTGATAAATGATTGAAGCCCTCCTTCTGGAGTACAAAAGACTTTTAGAAGAGAGGAAAACTGCTATTTTAGAGCTTGACGGTTTTAAAGTGGAATCCATATTACGAAAAGAAGAGGAAGTTCTAACAAAGTTGGAGGATGAAATCTCTAAGCTTACCAGTCTTTCGCCTTCCATAAAATCACTCACAGAGGAGATTTATACCCTTCACGATGAAGTTGCTAAACTTACATTTGAAATGATAGAACTTATCAAGGAGGGATTGAAAGAATGAACATATTTTCAATGTTTAATACGGGTAAGCAGGGTCTCTTTACGTCTCAGTACGAGATGAACGTAGTGGAACAGAACCTTGCAAATGCAGGAACAAAAGGATATTCAAGACAGGTGGTTTCAAAAGAGGCTACAGTTCCCTATCCTGGAGTTGATATTACGAGAGTTTACAGAAAAGTTGATGCTGCTCTTGAAAGGAGGATAAATCAGGTAACTCAGGATTACAATTACTACGACAAACTTGAAAGTTCCCTTTCTCAGATAGAGTCCTATCTTAATGAACTCAAAGACGGTGGAATAACTCAGAGGCTTGACGAATTCTGGAATGCATGGCAGGAGCTTGCAAACGAAGCTGCGACTCCTTCTTCCAATACAACAGCCCCGAGTCCTGTAAGAATCAACCTCATACAGGCAGCTGAAAACCTTGCCACGACGATTCGGGATAAATACAAGGGAATTTTTGAAACTGGAAAGACTCTACAGAGAGACATCAGAATTTCCCTGTTAAAAGTAAACAAGTTACTTTCCGACATAGCAAAATACAATGAAGCAATATCAAAAACGGACAGACCTGAAAAGGAAGCTTCTGAACTGAAGGACAAGAGACAGAAAGCACTAAACGACCTCGCAGAACTCCTGGATATCACCTACACAGAACAGCCGGATAAGACAGTCTCTGTTTATGGACCTTCAGGCTCCTTATTAGTCGCAGGAAAAACATACTGGACCCTGGCAAGGTCTGTTTCTTCGAGCGGTTACGTATCCATATACTGGATGACGGGCAAGGAACCTTTGAGAATACAGCCTACAAAAGGAAAATTAGCAGCTCAGTTGAGGGTAAATAACGTAGAGATTCCAAAGTACCTCAGGTATCTTGATGAGATAGCAAGAGCCATTATAGGCAGTGTTAATTCCATTCACAGAAAAGGTTTTTCTGTAGGCGGTATATCGGGTTTGAACTTCTTTAAAGGCAGTGGTGCAGCCAGTATGTCGGTTAATGATTCGATAGTTTCCAATCCAAATCTGATAGCTACCTCTTCAAGGCTTTATGAAGAAGGCAACAATGAAATAGCTCTTAAAATAGCAGCACTAAAGGATGACAAAGTTATGGCAAAAGGAACCTTTACCATAAATGAGTATGTATCCCAGATGGTGGCACAGATAGGAGTTGAAGTAAAAAATGCAAAGGACACAAAAGGCATAAAAAACTCCATCCTCAGTTCCTTGAAAGAGAAAAGGTCTTCCGTTTCAGAAGTAAATAAGGATGAAGAGCTTGCAAAGATTATGGTGCTTGAAAAACAGTTCCAGGCAGCTTCAAAAATTATAACTGTGGCAGATACTCTTCTTCAGACTGTTATCAATATGGTAAGGTAGTAAGGTAATATGAACGGGAGGAACAGCGATGGCAAGAATAGGGGATTTATATCAGCAGAATAAAATTCTCCAGGATACATTAATTGCGAAAAAGAGGATGGAGGCTATTACCTTAAAGAAATTGCAAAAACCTTCCGATAACCCTTTCGATGCTGCCCGGGTAGTAATAAACCACGATGACCTGAGGAGCATTGAGCAGTACGCGAAGAATATAAACTTTGTAAAACCTCCCCTTCAGTTCTCCTCCCACGTTTTAGACGACATCTTTGAAAACATTATATCGAGAGCAAGGTACAACGCAATAAGAGCTGACGGTATAAGGACAAATTCAGAGGCTCATGCAATAGCAACAGAAGTTCAGCTGCTGAAAAAGAAGCTTCTCGACTACGTAAACTCTACATTTTACGGTTCTTATGTTTTTGCAGGAACAAAAGTCTATGACAAGCCATTCACATTTGCATATTCAGAACTTAAAAGTTACACTTCTTTTGAGAACATTTACAACACAGAAGTTGTATCCCATAGTACTTTGTCCAGTGTCGATTCAATCGCCTTGCAGGCAGGGGATATCCTGACGTTTTCCATCGGAGAAAATAACATTTACATTAGAGCCACCAGGGACATGACTTTAGAAGAAGTTGTAAATCGAATTAACCTGATTGCCATGCAGAGAAATATACCCTTGGTTGCATCGGTGAAACAGACCGAAAATGGTTATAAACTTTTCCTGCGTTCAGGAGTACCTTCTTCAACCATTTCCAGCATAAACTTCGGAAGTATTCTTGGCATTCCTCAAAAGGAGTACATAGACGATAACGGGGATTCCGCCAGCGATTATCCTCAATTAGTTCTTGCTGAAGGGAAAACTCTAAGCATAACGTTAAAAAATATAAAGAAAAACATTGTTTACTCTGTAGATCTTACAGCAGAGAAAGATATGGGTCTTGCAGATGTCAGACAGAAAATTAACGAAC
>CAZJFY010000150.1:0-2899 GCA_964545225.1 uncultured bacterium
CTTCACTTTGCAATTATGGGAGAGGCTTATGCAAAGTACATATTGAAGGAGAAAAATCCAAGAGTGGGGCTTTTAAACATAGGGGAAGAGGAAACAAAAGGTAATGAGCTTACAAAGGAGACGTTCAAACTGCTAAAGTTAGCTTCAAAGAAAGGCCTTAACTTTAAAGGAAATGCTGAGGGAAGGGATATCTATTCAGGGGATTTTGATGTTATTGTTTGTGATGGATTTGTTGGTAATGTTTGCCTGAAGTTGAGTGAAAGCGTTGCTAAGATACTTGCAAAAATTTTAAAAGAAGAGATTGATAAGCATTTTATATCAAGAATAGGTTCTCTGTTCCTCATACCAGCAATTAAGGGTTTTAAGAGAAGAATTGACTATGCAGAATGGGGTGGAGCTCCTCTTTTGGGGTTAAGAAAACCTGTTATAATTTGCCATGGAAGTTCCAATGCTAAGGCTATAAGGAACGCTATCAAAGTCGGGGCTGAGTTTGCTGAGTCAAAGCTTAATAACTACATTGAGGAAAACATAGCGAGGTACGGAAATCTCAATGAAGATTAGAATTGCTTCCACAGGTTCCTATGTTCCCGAGAAAGTTTTAACGAATCATGACCTTGAAAGCATGGTTGATACATCAGATGAATGGATAACGACAAGGACAGGGATTAAGGAAAGGAGAATTGCCGAAAGCCAGAAAACATCCGATCTTGCAACTAAAGCCTGTGAAAAGGCTTTAAACGGTGTTGATCCGGAATCAATTGGCCTTATAATAACTGCGACTTCCACTCCGGACATGTTCTTCCCATCAACTGCCTGCGTTGTCCAATCAAACTTAGGCAACAAAAGTGCTATAGCTTTTGACCTTTCTGCTGCATGCACAGGATTCATTTACGGTCTTTATGTTGCAGATTCGATAATGAGATCAAAAGATGTAGATCGCGCCTTGGTTGTTGGTGCTGAAAGGTTTTCAAGGATTGTTAATTGGAAGGATAGAACAACCTGTATTCTTTTTGGAGACGGAGCAGGAGCAGTCCTTCTTGAAAGAGATGAGAGAGAGGGTATTTTAAGTTTTGACATTGGAGCGGATGGTTCCTATGGAGATCTCCTTTATGTGGAAAGTGTAGGTTCGGATGTTGATCCTCCATATTACGTCAAAATGAAAGGGAATGAAGTCTTTAAAGTTGCAGTAAGAACTATGGTTGAATCAGCTCAAAGAGTTATGGAAAAGTCAGGATTAACCCCTTCAGATATAGATCTTCTTGTACCCCATCAGGCTAATGTAAGAATTCTTAAGGCTGTTGCTGAAAGACTTGGAATAGAAATGGATAAGCTTTACATCAATCTTCCAAAGTATGGCAATACAAGTGCTGCTTCAATTCCACTTGCACTTGATGAAGCGGTGCGTTCCGGGAGGGCAAAACAGGGAGATGTTATACTAATGGTTGCTTTCGGAGGAGGATTTACCTGGGGATCCTGCATCGTCAAACTATAGGAGGAGAGTATGATAAAAACAAGAGTTTGTGAGATTTTGGGGATTGAGTATCCTGTCTTTCAGGGAGGAATGGCCTGGATTGCTGATGCAGAACTTGCAGCAGCAGTTTCCAATGCAGGAGGACTTGGGATAATTGCAGGAGGAAACAGAACTACAGAAGAACTTAGAAATGAAGTTAGAAAATGCAAAGAGCTTACTGATAAACCTTATGGCGTTAACGTAATGTTGATGATGCCAAATGCTGAAGAGATCATTGAAGTTTGCCTTGAAGAAAGAGTACCTGTGGTAACAACTGGAGCAGGGAATCCAGGAAAGTACATACCAGCATTTAAGGAAAAAGGAATAAAGGTGATACCGGTCGTTGCGAGTGACGCTCTTGCTAAAAGAATGGAAAGAATAGGCTGTGATGCAGTTATAGCGGAGGGTATGGAAGCTGGTGGACATATAGGAAAGTTAACGACAATGGTTCTTGTTCCAGCAGTTGTAAAAGCCGTTAACATTCCAGTTATAGCAGCTGGAGGAATAGCTACAGGGGAACAGGCAGCTGCAGCTTTTGCTCTTGGAGCCGAAGGAATTCAAATGGGAACAAGATTTCTTGCTGCCAAAGAGTGTAATGTTCACCCAAAGTATAAGGAAAAAATACTTAAAGCAAGGTTCAGTAATGTAACAGTTACAGGAATTACAACCGGTCATCCGGTAAGGCTTATTGAGAATAAATTGACAAGAGAATTTGAAAAATTGGAGTTTTCAGGTGCTCCAAAAGAGGAACTTGAGGAGCTTGGTAGAGGTAGATTGAGGCTCGCAGCTGAGAAGGGAGATGTTGAATGGGGCTCTGTGATGGCTGGCCAGGTTGTTGGTTATGTAAACAAGGAAGAGACTGCCGAAGAGATAATAAAAGACGTTATGGAAGGTGCTGAAAGAACTTTAACCGCTCTATGTGATAAATTCAAACTTTAATTAAGAGGTAGTGATGAGAACTATTGAAGGAAAATTGATTGCTGAGGGGATCAAGTTTGCAATTGTTGTTAGTAGATTTAATTCATTTATAACTGAGAGGCTTCTTGAAGGAGCTATTGACTGTATTTTGAGGCATGGAGGAAATGAAAAGGATATAACAATCATTAAAGTTCCTGGTGCTTTTGAACTTCCAGTCATAGCAAAAAGAGTTTCCAAAGATTTTGACGCAGTTGTAGTTTTAGGTGCTGTAATAAGGGGAGAAACTCCTCACTTTGACTACGTTGCAGCTGAAGTAAGTAAAGGAATAGCAGCAGTCGGGATTGAAACAGGTAAACCGATATCATTTGGTGTTCTTACAACAGACACTGTTGAACAAGCTATTGATAGAGCAGGGACTAAAGCTGGAAACAAAGGATGGGAAGCAGCCCTTTCAGCTATTGAGATGGTGAA
>CAZJFY010000151.1:0-2863 GCA_964545225.1 uncultured bacterium
TTAGCAAATGATAAAGCTGCCATGCTCTCCAAAATAGAAAGCTTCCCGGACAGATTTAAAACTCCCTTTACTCTTTCTTCAATAAACTCTCCCAGCATACTATCTTCTTTTCCCCCTATTACAACAGGTATAAATCCCTTCTCCTTTAACATAGAAGCCACTTCGGCAAATTTCTCAACCGGATATCTCTTCCCCTCCCACTTAGCACCGGGAGAAATTGCAATGAAAGGGCTCTTTGGAACAACAGCTTTAACCCTTTCCTTCACGCTTTCAGGTACAGAAATTGAAGGTCTTGGTTTTTCAATCTCAATGCCAACCTCTCTGAAAGGTTCAGCATACATTTCAGGAACAAAAAGCCATTTAGACTTAAGGTTTTTAAATATTAAAGAAGCCCTCCTTAAAAGCGAACGTTTCCTGTACCTTATAACCTTTGCTTTCAGGGAAAACGAAAGAAGAAAGCTTCTCTTCACACAGTGAAGGTCAAAGACATAATCGTAATTTAAAGCATTTACCTTTTCAGCAACCCTCCTTAATGAACTCAGGGAGTAATCCGAAATCTCCAAAACGTTATTAACCCTATCATCCCATTTAAAAAGCTCAGCATAGTTAGAATCTGTAAGAACGTCAAATTTAACTTCCTCCTTCATTAATCCATCAAAAAGGCTTGAAAGGAGAATAACATCACCAAGAGAGGAAAACCTTACAAGAAGTACCTTCATGGACTACTCTAACGGTTCAAACTTATCCTTACTTGCTCCGCAAACGGGACAAACCCATTGAACTGGAACAAGTTCAAATGGTGTTCCCGGAGGAACTCCGTTGTCAGGGTCTCCCTCATCCATATCGTAGATGTATCCGCAAACCGTGCATCTCCACATCTTTGCCTTCGTTTCCATAATGCCTCCAAAACCGGTTGATAACATTTAATATAATGCATTACATAATAAGGGAAAGCTTTAGTTCATCAATGGACAATTTAATAAAATAGGGAGGGAAAAAGCCGGCTGTCATTGGAACCCTTGAGATTCACATCTACATACCGGAAGCTCACTCACTGAAGGAGAAGAGAGCAGTTATCAAGAAGATAGTTGAGAAAGTAAAAAGCAGGTTTAACGTATCTATTGCAGAGGTAGGGGACCTTGATAAGTGGCAGAACGCAACCATAGGTGTTGTAGCTATTGGAAACAGCAGACAGGTTGTTGATGCAAGGCTTGAAAAGGTCATAGGGTTTATTGAAAACCTTTTCCCGGGCAAAATCACGAACTACTACAAGGAGGTTCTATGAAGTTTGAACCCATAAAAACGGCAGGTATCCTTATCTTCACGGTCGTTTTAGGCTGCGCGTTTGCCAAAGAAAGCAGCCTGCCAATTCCGGAAAGACAGAATGCAGAATTCAAACCCAAAGTGCTCAATAAAACGGTTTTTCTTCCTGAAGGTATAGAGATAAAAGTTACAAATACTGAAGCTATTCCGTTTTCTGTTACCATAGGAAACAGGATATATAAGGTCTACATGAATAGAGAGGGCAAAATAAAAGTTACGTGGAGTCACAGATGAAAAAACTTTTACTTTTCATGGCAATTATCCCCTTCATAACAGCATGCGGTGGAGGAGGCGGCTCTGATGGAGGAGGCAGCTCTGGTGGAGAAATTGGTCAAACCAAAGATAGAATAGCCATTACCTTCTATTTCAATGAGAACAACAGTTTCATCAAGAACGGCATGTATCCAGCTCTCATCTGCGGGGAAAAGGTCTACTATCCTGAAGAGACTTCTGACTCCTTCATTCGGTTTAGCGCCGACAGAGAAAGCACATGTTATCTATCCTTCTACGGAAGAAATGGAAACAT
Source organism: uncultured bacterium (assembly GCA_964545225.1). Lineage (GTDB taxonomy): Bacteria > Aquificota > Aquificia > Desulfurobacteriales > Desulfurobacteriaceae > CAZJFY01. Next base: position 1,850 of record CAZJFY010000151.1, read on the forward strand.
CATAAGAACGGCAAGGAACAAGATATCCTGCTCAAGCAAAAGCTGTGAAACCACGCTTAAGGATAACTGGGAACTCCAGCCCGGGGAAAATCTGACTCTTCAGCCTGTTACTGACTTAAACAACAATACCATTGCTGACATCCTTGAGAAGAAAAGCGTTCTAAATGGAAAACTCCAAGATTCAAACGTTTTAAACAGGCTCGTCGTTTTCGTAATGAGTGCTGATGAGATGGGAGGAAACTCACTTACAGACTTCCTGAAGGCAAACTACAACGATATGGTCTACTCCGTTGAAACTGATGGAGAACTACTTGCCGAGCATAAAACAAGAATTGTTGTTCTATGGGATGGAAATCTTGATAGAAACCTAAAGTCTGACGTGTTCATAATTGAACCAACATCGGAAGCGGATTTTTCAGTAATTGAACCAGCAATGGAGGATATACTGTACGGCAACGGTACTGTAGAAAGTTATAAAAACTACGGAATTGACTTATGGTACGCAGGAGATATAAACAGGGACTTAATCTCTGAGAACCTCAAAGACATCCTTGACCTTACTTTCGCCCTATATCCTGCAGAGCACGTTGACCTCATAGTAGGAGGGCATGGTGATGGATGGACATCATTTGAACCTTTGCAGAGAGCTGTTATCTTTGAGAATGATGGAAGAGGCGGAATTTACTGGCTTGGCACGAAGCAGTTTGTTGACAGGGTGTTAAAACCTTTAAATGAAGAGGAGAACGTACATTTTGAGCTGCTCGGCTTTGATGAGTGCTTGATGGGAGAACTCTCAACACTCTCAATAATGTCACCCTACGCTGATGTTTTAGTGGCATCTCCAGACACAGAACCTGCTGCAGGTTGGGGCGGGGCTTACAAAAGCATCGCCAGAATCTTCACAAAACAAAGCAGCTGGGATATTGGAAAAGCTGTGGTTGATGAAACCAGAAATTACTACTCTGGAGATTTTCTCAAGTACGCACCACCTTCAATATACCTGTTTGTAGGACT
>CAZJFY010000152.1:0-2863 GCA_964545225.1 uncultured bacterium
CGTGCTTACCATAACTGTAATAAACGCAATAATCAAAGGAGCACGAAACTTCATTAGTATTTCAAGAATAGCTTCCTGACTGTAGCTTTCTGGAATTTTTACCTTCAATCTACCCCCTCAATAAATTGTAGAGCCTTTCAAGTCCCTCCTCTATTCTTTCTTCAGGAACCGTAAAGGAAAACCTCACAAACCTCTCAGTTCCATTTTCTCCAAAATCAATACCAGGAGTAATTGCAACTAAAGCTCTATCAAGCACTTCAAAACAGAACTCATAACTGTTGTTAGTAAATTGCGAGGCATCAGCGTAAACGTAAAAAGCCCCTTCTGGCTTTAAAGGAACTCTAAATCCAATCTCCTTTAAACCGCTTATCATTATATCCCTTCTTTTCTTATAAACTTCCACTTTTTCACTTAATTCCTCAAGAACGTCATCATCAAAACAGTGAACAGCAATTAGCTGTGAAATTGTGGGCGGTGAAATAGATATATTTTGGAGCAAAAGTTGAACATCCCTAACCCACTCCTCAGGAAGTACTAACCACCCAAGCCTCCATCCAGTCATCAGGAAAAACTTGGAGAATCCATTTGAAACAGCTGCATTGTCAGTTACTTCAAGAACTGTACATGCCTTTTTGTTAAAAGTAATTCCGTGGTATATCTCATCTGACACAATGAAAGCACTCTGCGACAAAGCTTTTAGTTCAGCTCCTGAATACAACCCGCCAGTTGGATTTGAAGGAGAACCAACTATAAGGGCATCCGCCCCAAACGTATTAACTATCTTAAACCCAGTACTTTCATCAACATGTATTGGAACAGAGTTTGCTCCAATGAATTCAAGCATGTTCCTGTAACAAGGATACCCAGGATCAGCATATCCTATAGCTTTATAGTTTTCAGAAACAATTTTAAGCAAAACTAAAAGTCCATTTGAACTTCCTGTTGTTATAACAACTCTTTTAGGGGAGATATTAACGCCGTACGTTCTCTTATAAAACTCAGATATTTTCTCTCTTAAAGGGTAAATTCCAATACTTTCGGTATACTTAAAATTCTCTCTTTTAAGGAGAGTTTCAGCTATGCTTAAAAGTTTTTCGGGCATTGGAAAATCTGGTTCTCCAACCTCAAAATGGACAACATCCTTCCCTTTCCCTTCAAGTTCTTTTGCCTTTTCAAGAACTTCCATTACATAGAACGGCTTCACTCACAACCTCTCCTGCGTTATCCTCTCTCTTCATGCCAACTTTAACAATCTTAACCTTTAGCTCTTCTCCAGGTTCAAAATGAGATTCACAGACGTTAACCTTAATGTAATTATCAGTTAAAACTGTTGTTCTCTCCCCTTTAGATTTAAGAACTATTGAACTCCTTTCCTTACCAACGAAATTCAACCTGTATCTTAAGTTTTTTTCTTCCCCAAGCTCTCTTAAAGCCTTCGCTCTCTCTTTTTTTACATTACAGGGGATGTTATCCTTCATACCAAATGAAACTGTTCCTTTTCTTGGTGAATAGGGAAAAACATGAAGATATGCAATGGGGAGTCTCTCTATTAAATCATAAGTTTCCTTAAATTCATTTTCACCTTCTCCTGGAAACCCAACCATAACATCAGTTCCAATACATATATCTGGCCTTTTCTCAAAAATGGTCAAAATTAAAGACTCATAATCCTTAGAAGTGTAATTCCTTCTCATTAAAGACAGCACTTTGCTGCTTCCACTTTGAAGAGGAATGTGAAGGTGGGGAGCTATCTTTTCCGTTGATGTAACTAAATCAATAAGTTCTTCATCAAAAGCTATAGGTTCTATAGAGCTTAACCTAATTCTTACCAACCCTTCAACATCAACAACCTTCCTTAAAAGAGATGAAAGAGTTGTTCCATCTCTGAAATCTTTTCCGTAGCCACCAAGCTGTGTTCCGGTTAAGACAATTTCCTTATATCCTTCAGAAACAAGCCTTTCAACTTCCTTAATTACAAAATCTGGTTCTTCACTTACTATCTTCCCTCTTACCCTTGGAATTATGCAGTAGGAACAGAAAAGCTCACATCCCTGTTGAACTTTAAGAAAAGCCCTTGCTCTTCCCGAATAACTTGAAACTGGTATTCTGTGAAACTTTCTCTCGTTCCAAATACCTTTTACAAAAGTACCTCTCTTTCCTGCTTCGACAAAATTAACAACATTAAACTTTTCAACATTTCCAAGTATTAAATCAACCTCATCCATGCTCTCAAGCTGCTCAGGATAAGCTTCACATAAACAACCTACTGCCACAACAAAAGCATCTGGATTTTTCCTTCTTGCCCTTCTCAATACCTGTCTGCACTTTGAATCAGCGTTTGACGTAACAGTACATGTATTTACAACGTAAACATCAGCTTCTCTGTCAAATGGCACAACTTCGTAACCGTTTTTAGCGAACTGTTCTTCCATATAGGCTGTTTCATGAAAGTTCATTTTGCATCCAAGCGTATAAAATGCAACTCTCTTCATAACCCTCACCTTTAAAATTTTCATTAGTAAATATATATCTAAGTTAACCAGATAAGGTGTAAAATAACTTCCATGGAACACCTCAAACGCATATTAAAATCCGCCAAGAGAATCTGTATCCTTACAGGTGCTGGTGTAAGTTCAGAAAGCGGTATACCGACATTCCGTGGCAAGGATGGCCTATGGAATAAGTACAATCCTTCAGAGCTCGCAACATTTGAGGCTTTTGAAGAAGATCCCATAAAGATATGGCAATGGTACCTTTGGAGAATGTGGCTTATATCAAGAACGAAGCCTAATAAGGCTCATACTTCAATAGCAAAAATGGAAAACTTATTTGAAAGTTCAATTCAATAACTGATAAAACATCC
>CAZJFY010000153.1:0-2858 GCA_964545225.1 uncultured bacterium
GCATGAATTAAAGAGATGCGATTACCTTTAACAGCTTCTCTGTTTATATTCTCAGCATTTTTGATTGCAAGTTTAAGCTTTTCAACGTCTATTTTTGTTGCCCCTTTCCTCTGCTCTTCCAAATCAAATTTCAAGGATTGGATTTCATTTCTCACTACCATTATGTTATCCTTTATCGATGTTAGCAAACTTTCGTAACCTGACTCAGGTTTTGTGTTCTGTAAATTTTTTAGGGTATTGATGCTTTCCTCTATCTGGGTAATGCTTGTTAAGTCTATTCCTTTTTGGTTAGCGAGATTTTTCACATTTTCCAAGTTTTGAATGATGTCTTTAATTTGGTTTTCAATGTTTTCGGGGCTTACTTTTTCAGCAGAGAATATTGTTTTTTGTAAGCTTTCAACTTTGTTAACTAACTCCTTAATGGAGTTGCTTATCTTTATTAGTTCAGAGTCTGATGTTGTAACTTGTTCAACATGTGGCTTTGGAATGCTTTTACCTAAGAAAAAGCCGACAACTACTCCTAAAGCTCCAAATATTCCTGCAACTATTGTTGATATTAACCCTACATCCATAAGTCACCCTATCACTGTTTTGATGTCAAAATTGTGCAGAAGTAGAATATCATAAATCTTGCCAATTGGAAGACCCATAACGTTGAAAAAGTCACCTTCAATTTTCTCTATGAAGATTGCTCCTATTCCCTGTATTCCGTAGCTTCCAGCTTTGTCGAGGGGTTCTCCTGTGTTTATATACCAAGAAATATCTTCTGGTAAAAGTTTCTTAAACTTTACCTTGCTTTCTTCAAATCCTTTAATGGTTTTCCCGTCTGGAAATCGCAAGGCAAATCCTGTGATAACAGTGTGGGTTTTCCCTGATAGATATTCAAGCATCCCCTCCGCTTCTTTTGCATCTTTAGGCTTTCCAAGAATTTTTCCATTAAGAAGAACAATTGTATCTGCCGATAGTGCAATTTCATTTTCCTTCTGTAGTTCTTTCGCTTGTTTTATTTTCCTTAAGGAGTTAGCGATGACAGTTTCGTATGGAGATGAAAGTATGATCTCTTCTCCTTTCGATTTAATAGTCCTGAAGGGGAGCTTAACCATTTTGAGAATTTCTTCCCTTCTTGGTGAGGAGGAAATGAGTAAGAAGCGTTCAATCATCTATTACTCCTAAAGCTTTAAGCATTTGCTTAGCAGCTTCTTGTTCGGCTTCCTTCTTACTTTTTCCCTTAGCAATAATAGCTTTTCCTTCAACAGTGCATTTTACAGTGAAGGTTTTCTCATGTTCTGGCCCTTTTTCTTCAACGATTTCATATGTTGGGATTAAGCCGAAATGTCTTTGTGTGTATTCCTGAAGTTGGCTTTTGAAGTCTTTGTGGACTTTCCTTGAGCTGAAAATCCTCCACATCTCTTCCAAGAAAGTTTCCTTAAAGACTCTTTTTGCAGTTTCGAAGTTGGAATCAAGGTATATTGCTCCAAAGATTGACTCAAACACGTCGCAAAGAATGGATTCCTTTTCCTTACCTCCTGTTTTTATTTCTCCCTTTCCAAGAAGTATGAATTTACCAAGTTCTATTTTCCTTGCAAGTTTTGCTAAAGAGGGTTCACTTACCAGGAAAGCTCTTATGTGAGATAGTTCTCCCTCTCTCTTTTGGGGAAATTTATTGATTAGAATCTCGCTGACTATAAGGCTGATTACTGAATCTCCCAGAAATTCTAAAACTTCATAGTTTTCAGATAGCCCTTTCTCGAAAGAATAGGATTTGTGCAGTAAAGCCTTTAGTAGGATCTTTCTGCTCTTAAACGTATAACCGAGATTCCTCTCAAGCTCAGATAATTTTCCTTCTGCCACAGTGCCTCATTCAAATCTTCTTGAAAATCAGGCAGGCATTTGTTCCGCCAAATCCAAATGAATTTTTAAGTACGTACTTAACAGGGTATTCAATTGCTCTATTTGGAACGTAATCAAGATCGCACTCTGGATCAGGTTCTTCGTAGTTAATCGTTGGTGGTATGATTCCTGTTTTCAGTGTCATTACACAGCTAACCGCCTCAACTCCACCTGCAGCTCCTAAGAGGTGACCAATCATGGATTTAATGCTACTGACTTTTACCTTGTATGCATGGTCTCCCAATATTTTCTTTATTGCCATTGTTTCAAATAGGTCGTTAAATTTTGTGGAAGTTCCGTGAGCGTTTATGTAGTCAATTTCTTCCGGTGATATGCCAGCATCTCTTAATGCATTCTGTATTGCTCTTGCAGCCCCTTCTCCTTCCGGAGCAGGAGCAGTAATGTGATATGCATCACTACTTGTCCCATATCCTACTATTTCAGCTAATATTTCAGCACCTCTTCTTTTTGCGTGTTCATACTCTTCAAGTAGGAGTATTCCTGCTCCTTCCCCCATTACAAATCCATCTCTGTTCTTTTCAAAAGGTCTACTTGCCTTTTCAGGTTCATCATTTCTTGTGGAAAGAGCTTTTGCGGCTGCGAAACCTGCTATTCCCAAGGGAGTGATTGCGCTTTCTGTTCCACCTGCAAGCATGATATCAGCGTCTCCATACTTTATGGTTCTGAAAGCTTCCCCTATAGAATGAGTCCCAGTTGCACATGCCGTCACAACGGCAATGTTTGGACCTTTAAACTGTAGCTTTATGGATACATAGCCAGCAGCCATATTTATTATTTCCATTGCTACAAAGAAAGGAGAGATTCTTTTCGGTCCCTTTGAAAGGAGCAGTTCGTGCTGTTTTTCTATTGTTTTTATACCGCCGATCCCTGAACCTATAATTATCCCGGCTCTGTTCTTGTCTATCTTCTCTATGTCAAGTCCTGCCATGTCAATTGCTTGTTTTGAT
>CAZJFY010000154.1:0-2851 GCA_964545225.1 uncultured bacterium
CAGATAAAACTTCTGAAAATATGGTAAAAAATGACCTTAAGGGTGGAGCTATTGACCCCTGTTTTCCGAGTAAAGTCGCTTTAGCTCACGTTAACAACCTTATCAGGAAAAAGATAGATATCATATTTTTCCCAAAGATATCGACCCTGCCGACTTTCTTGAAAGGTACTGAGGGTTCTCATGCCTGTCCAACTGTTACCGGAACGCCAATATCAGTGAAGTCTGTTTTAACAAAGGAGGAAGATATCTTCTTTAAAAGAGGAATTTCCTACGTTGACCCGATTCTTCATTTTCATGATGAGGAGCTTCTTGAGTATGAACTATTTGCTACATTTTCTAAAGTATTAAACCTTTCAAGGAGTGAGAACAGAAGAGCAGTAAAGGAAGGATTTTCATCTTACGCTACTTATCTTAATGAAATTCGAAAAATTGGAGAGGAAATTTTAAAAAAGGTTGAGTATGAAGGAAGGGTTGCAATACTTATCATCGGAAGGCCTTATCACAATGATCCAGGAATAAATCATGGAATAAGTTTAAAACTTCAGAAGAAAGGCTATCCAATACTTACGATAGATAGTTTGCCTGTAAGTAGGGAATTTCTCCTGAAAGTCTTTGGTGAAAGGGATCCTTTCTACATCAGGGATGTGTGGAAAAAAGCCTATAGTGAGAATACAAATAGGAAAATCTGGGCTGCCCTTTATGCAGCAGGTCATCCGAACATTGCCGTGCTTGATCTTTCGAGTTTTAGATGTGGACATGATGCTCCAATTTATAGCGTTATTGAGGAGATTATGGATAGATCAGGGACTCCTTATTTTACTTTTCATGAAATAGATGAAAATAAACCGTCTGGTTCCATAAAAATAAGAGTTGAAACCATAGATTACTTCTTAACAGAGTATAGAAATGAACTTCTTTTAAAGAAAAGAGCCGCCTCCTGAGAGGCGGCTTCATCCTCAAAATGGGAGGAGGGAGGGGGGATTATCAATATAGACAGATTTTAGACTTTGTCAACTATTAGTTGATGAATTTTCCTTGCCTGATCTTCTGCAATAAGAGCATCAATCATTTCATCCAATTCACCATCCAGGAATTGGTCCAGATAGTGAAGCGTTAGCTTAATCCTATGATCTGTTACCCTGTTTTCTGGAAAGTTATAGGTTCTAATCTTTTCACTTCTGTCCCCTGTTCCGACCTGGGAACGTCTTGTGCTGTCAAGTTCCTGTTTCTTTTGCCTTTCCATGAACTCCTGTAGCCTTGCCCTTAAAATTTTCATTGCCTTGATTCTGTTTTGGATTTGGGATCTTTCATTTGAGCAGGTAACAACAATGCCTGTTGGAATGTGAGTTATTCTTACAGCCGAATCGGTTGTATTGACGTGCTGTCCACCAGCTCCAGAAGATCTAAACGTATCTATTCTTAAATCTTTTTCATCTATTTTGATGTCAACATCCTCTAATTCTGGAAGGATTGCAACTGTTGCTGTTGATGTATGAATTCTTCCACCAGATTCTGTTACAGGTATTCTTTGTACCCTGTGAACGCCGCTTTCATACTTTAACCTGCTATAAGCCCCCTTTCCAGAGATTAGGGCTATTATCTCTTTAAATCCACCAAGACCTGTTTCATTTGTTGAGAGAATTTCGACTTTCCATCCATGTTTCTCAGCATATCTGGCATACATTCTGAACAGGTCTGCTGCAAAAAGGGCAGCCTCTTCTCCTCCTGCCCCTGCTCTAATTTCAAGAATAACGTTTCTTTCGTCGTTTGGATCTTTTGGAATTAGAAAAAGCTTTAGTTTCTTTTCAAGTTCCTCTTTTCTCCTTTCAAGTTCCCTTTTTTCCTCTTTGGCAAGTTCAACAAAGTCCTCGTCTTTTGAATTTTCTATGATCTCTTCAACTTCTTTAAGTCCTTTTAGAACGTTTTCATACTCTTTAAACGTTTCGTAAATTGGTAAAAGCTCCTTGTGTTCCTTAGCAAGCTCCTTATATCTTTCAGAGTTTGAAACAACATCAGGATTGCTAAGGAGTTCCTCTATCTCTTTAAACCTATATACAATGTCTTTTAACCTTTCAATAACTGCTTTTTCCATGAATGTTACCTCAAGTTTTGCTTTTACTACTAATATAGGCTCTTTTCAGGAAAAGTTATAGGCTCTCTAAGATTTCCGAGATGAGGTTATTCAGGAGCTTTGGATTTGCTTTCCCTTTAGTCTCTCTCATAACCTGGCCTATCAGGAATTTAACAGCTTTGTTTTTAGCTTTTTCATTACCCTCTCTGTACTGTTTAACAGCTTTTTCATTTTTTGAAAGAACTTTCCTGATTATCTCTTCAAGAGCTGATCTATCTGAAATCTGAACAAGACCTTTCTTTTTGACGATGGATTCTGGACTTTCACAGCTTTTTACCATTTCAGGAAGTACTTCCTCTCTTGCGACCCTTAAAGATATTTTTTCCGAATCAACAAGTTTGAGCAATTCAGATATGTGCTCTGGTTGAATTTTAGAGATCGGTATTTTTATCTCGTTTATAATTCCTAAAATGTCTGAAATTATTAAATTGGCTACCTTCTTTGCCTCACCATTGTAAAGTTTGCAGGTTCTCTCAAAGAGTTCCGATAGTTCTTTATTACGTGTAAGGATATCGGCATCATAGGATGTTATCTTGTATTCATTTATGAACCGTTCTTTAACAGCGTCTGGAAGTTCAGGAAGAGAAGATCTAATCTCTTCAAGCCATTCATTGTCTATGATTAGAGGAGGAAGATCCGGTTCTGGGAAGTATCTGTAATCTTCAGCTTCCTCTTTAGTCCTCATCGTTTTAGTGATGCCTTTTTGCGAATCGAAGAGCC
>CAZJFY010000155.1:0-2843 GCA_964545225.1 uncultured bacterium
TACGTTCTTAAATCTGGAAAGGTGAAGATTTTCAGGAGCAGGGGAGGGAAGGAGCAGATAATTAAAGTTTTTGAGCCTCCCTCCATGTTTGGAGAAGCAGGGACGTTCATGGGAGAAAACTTTCCAGCTAATGCTGAAGCAGTAGAGGATTCCACCATACTTTACATCCCAAGGAAGCAGTTTCTCTCTCAGATGAGGGAAGATCCCGATATTGCCTTTAAAATGCTTGCAATTGTTTCGAAAAGGTTAATGTATTTTGTAGATCTTGTTGAAAGCCTTTCACTTAAGGATGCAACGTCAAAAATTGCTCATTATCTGTTAACGAGGGATAAAGGAAAAGGTAGAGTTGAATTTAAAACTAACCTTGTTTCAATGGAACTCGGTTTGACTCCAGAAACGGTATCCCGTACTTTATCAAAACTTAAATCGAAAGGAATTATCAGAAAATCTGGGAATATGATTGAAATTGTTGATAGGAAAGCTCTTGAAAGCTTATCATAATTTGAAAGCCTTTTACCTTTCATAGGTTTTCTATTCTTTCACCTTTTCTTAATCTATTTCTCATTTCTAAAATTTGTAAATCAATTTTCCTCAACTGCTCAAGAATCTCCTTTTCCTTTTCAGAAGTTTCAATGACGGATTTTATCCCTCCATTTTCAATGACAAGCCTTTTATCTCCCATTAAAGCAAGAATAGGATCGTGGGTTGCCATGAAAACTATCTTATCCTTTTCAACAAGCAGGTCTATAGCCTGCTTTCTATCTATTCCTGCGTTTTCTATCTCGTCAATAAGCACAATGGGTGACTTGCTGAGTATCGCAGTATCAGCAATCATCAAAGCCCTTGACTGACCACCACTTAGTGATGTTACAGGTGTGTCAAGGTTAAACTTTTCTCCAGCAAGTTCGTTTGCTCTCTCAAGTATTTCTCTAACTTTCTCATCAGGGTCTTCAACAAGCCTGCTTTCTGCATGCAGGTTTAAGAATTCTCCAACCGTAAGATCAATAACAAAGTTCATGTTCTGAGAAAGCTGAGCAACAAGCTTATTTTCAATAGAAAATCTCCACTCCTTTTTTGGTTTCTTCCCATTTATAAGGATAAACCTTTTTGTTGGAGTATCTCCCTGAGCCATCCAGTCAATATCGGCAAGAAGTCTACTCTTTCCTGAACCTGTAGGACCGACTATGGAGATGATCTCGCCAAGTTTAACTGTTATTTCAATGTTCTCCTTCCTTCCATTTTTATCAGTTCCTCCGATTATGGTGATTGATTCAAGCTTTTCTTCCTCTTCAAGAAGTATTTCCATCTCTGAAATAAACTGTAGGAGATGGTCTTTTAACTCATCCCTTGATATAGCCAGCTCTTCCAATTTCCTGTCAGGAATTAAATTAATAATTTCCTGTAAGTTTTTTTCTGGTTTAATTTCTATGCCGTAAGAGTCAAAAAAATCTGTTATAAATGGGAATTTTTCAAGAAGCTCTTCAACTCTCTCTTTCATAATATTACTCATCATTTAACTCCACTTTTCTTACGTTTCCAGATTGATACTCTTCTCCAAGCCTTGTCTCTCCAAGACAGTATGAACATATGGCTGATGGCATTGAAAACCTTAACTTCCTTCCTTCCACACTATCAATATCTTGACTGTCCAGCAAAAGAGAGGAAAGTTCAAATGCTCCCTGTCCAGTTATTCCATTGACGTGAAGAATAACTGCACGTGGATTAGCGCTTTTTACCTTGAGAGCAAAAACTTCCCTTTCAGCCTGGGAAACAATGTCTCCCTTAGTTATGACAACTATATCTGCAGATCTGAGCATAGGTCCAACTTTTTTAGGAGTGTTTATACCGCTTAAGTTATCAATTACACAAACGGCTTTTACATCTTCAATGTGTGGAGAACACCTGTTGCAAAGTCCAGCGCTTTCAGTTATTAACATGTCAAGATTTTCCTTTTTCGCCCAATCTATGCATTCTTTGATGTTAACTGCAAAGTAGTGATCTGGACATAAAGCTCCAGAAAGTCCCTTAAATGAAGGTATTCCGTTCTTTCTGAAAAGTTCATCGTCATCGGTCAAGAGACAGTCAAACTTAACAACTCCAACCTTTATACCCTTACTTTTCAGGAAGTTGCTAACTTTAAGGATAACCGATGTCTTCCCGGAAGATGGAGGACCAGCAAAAGTTATAAGCTTCAAATTTTCACCTCCACAGACTCTTTAAAGATAGATTCCACCTTTTTAACCAGCTCCGAAACGTCATTACTGTATATGTAATCCCATCCAAGCCACTTAAATCCTGCATTATCAGGAAGTACATTATTCACTTCAGGGTTCAATGAAGGGAAAAGTCCGTTTACTGCAAATACTCTTCCAACTTCTCTACTGTAAAAGAACTTCGCTATCTCTCCTGTAACTTCAATGTTTTCTCTTTTAACGAGCATAAACACAGGGCTAATTATTGAACCGTCTTCCGGCCAGATGTACCTTGTGTTGACAATATCTCTGTTCACCTTTGTGAAGAAGAAAGGTATTATGCTTACCGCTGGCTTTTCAATCTTTTTATTAACCATTTCTGAAGGGTGCATAGGTCTAAAAAGAGCTCTCGCAAATCTTGAAACTCCATCCTCTCCAAATTCCTTGTAAATATTAAGGAGGATTGCATTGAACATATCAAAATCACCAACAGGGATAGCAACCCTTCCTTCAAATTCTGGCTTAAGAAGGTCTTCCCACGTTTTCGGTGGAGGAGTATCTCCAAGAGATCTAAGGTTTATCATGAACACTGAAGGAATTACAGATATGATTGAGTAATGCCCCTTTGGGTCTTTAATGTCTAACTTTTCA
>CAZJFY010000156.1:0-2841 GCA_964545225.1 uncultured bacterium
CCCAATTTGCCCGTATCTATTTCTAAGTTTTCTTTTAGTATTTTCTCCCCGAACTTTTCAACAACTAATTTGTATCCCTTTTCACCTTTTAGTAGAAGAGTTTTTCCTATTACATCTGCGTTAATTACTTCAAATCCCTGAAGCTCTATAAATTTCCCAAGAGTTGATTTTCCAGAACCGATATTGCCAGTGATTCCAACTATCATGTTTCTGATTCCTTCTTTTCCATCATGTTCAGGAAGATGGGAACCAACATCACTATTAAGGGAACTGCTATTATAATTCCAAGGATTCCGCCGTAAATCCCTCCCAAGAAGATGGAAAGTAGCACAAGGAGAGGACTTACTCCTGTTGTTTTACTCATCACTGTCGGGTAAAGTAAATTCTCAATAGCCACTTCACTGAAGAAGACAATGAGCACACCGATTATGTGGTAGAGGTCTCCGTTATCAAAGATAGCAAGCAGTATTGATGGAATGAATCCGGAGAAGAAGCCAACGTATGGGATCATATTTAAAATTCCGGCAATTGAACCAATAAGAAAGCTGTATTTGATTCCCACAATGGATAATCCCAGAGCAATGTATATGCCAACAAATATGGCTATAATGACCTGGCCTAATAGGTAATTTGAAAGTGAATGGTGAACTCTGTTAAACAGGTTTTCTGTTTCTTCCCTGTATTCTCGAGGTGCAATTTTAAGGTAGACTTCTTTTATCTTATTTCCATTAGCCAAGTAATAGTAAATTATTACAGGTATTATGACAAAGTTTATAGCAATTCCTAAAACGGAGAACATCCCTGTAAAGAATTTCCTGGCAATGCTTGTAAATGGTATAGGTTCTCCAACGTTAAGTTTCGAGTAAATATCTTGAAGGAGTTTTTGTATGTTTTCGACATTTATGTGACCTAATTTTAAATAGTGCTTTCCAAGGAAATTGTAAAGCATTTGATCTATTTTCTTTATAAGTTCTGGCAAGTATTTTAAGAAACTTTGAATTTGTTCAGCTATAGCTGGCAGGATTATAAATATGGTTAGTGCTATTAATATGAAGATAAATATAAGAGTTAAAAATGCTGAAACTCTTCTCCTGTTAAAGACGTTCATGAACAAGTTAAAAATTGGGTGGAAAATGTATGCAATGGCTGAAGCTATGAAGAACGGTAGTAGTGCAGGTTTAAAGACGAACAGGGCAGTTGTTAATAAAGTTATACTTGATATGAGAAAAATTTCTGGAAAGAACTTTTTAGCCATTTAGCTCCCTTATTCCTCTCAAGCTATAATCTATTGCTGATAAAATAGTGAAGATTCCTGTCAGAATAAAAATGGACTGTAGCAATTTTAAATTTAGTTCAAAGTTTATGTGTGTTAAAGTAGCGAGTATTGTGAAAAACTGCAGGAATGCGGTTAGCTTTCCAATCGCTGTTGGCTTTATCTTTTCCACTTTGCCAAAAGTTGTAAGGAGCCATGCACCGATGATTATCAAGGTATCTCTACTTATAACGAATATTGTTAGCCAGACCGGAATGAAAGGTTTATTGAAGCTTAACATAATAAATCCTGAGTCAATTAGTGCCTTGTCGGCAATTGGATCCATTATTATTCCAGCTTTTGTTATTTGATTAAGTTTTCTCGCTATCAGACCATCAACGGCATCACTAATTGAAGCAAGGAGAAAGATAGCAAAAGCAAACGTGAATTTTGAGTAGTGTATTGCCATTATAAAGATGGGAACTGACAAGCCCCTTATCGCTGTTATAAAGTTTGGTATATTTATCAAAGTTTAACTCCTCAGGAGGAAGTTATGAATATTATATACGTAAAAGAGAAATTATTGTCATTTTTGAAAGAGGATCTTGGGATTGCAGGTGACATAACATCTGAATCGGTTGGTGATTTTAGTGTTAATTGCTACCTTGAAGCAAGGCAGGATATAGTTCTTGCCGGCTCCTGTTTTTTTGAGTTGATTTTTAAAATTCTTGATAATGGAGCTGAATTCTCCTGGAACCTTAAGGATGGAGATAAGGTAAATTCAGGGGAAAGGATCTGTACTTTTAGAGTTAATGCAAAGGCTGCACTTTTTGGTGAAAGGACAGCTTTGAATCTTATGCAAAGGCTTTCCGGGATATCAACTTTAACGAGAGAATACGTGAATCTGCTTGAGGGAACCAGTATAAAACTTTTAGACACAAGAAAGACAACGCCAGGATTAAGGTACTTTGAAAAGTATGCAACCAGAATCGGTGGAGCATATAACCATAGATTTGGACTTTATGATGCTGTTATGGTTAAGGATAACCACATTAAAATTTACGGTTCCCTTACAAAGGCAGTGGAAATGTTAAGGAATTCAATTCCTGTTACTTCAAAAATTGAGGTAGAGTTAGAAAACTGGCAGCAGCTTAAGGAAGCAGTTTCAATTGCAAGGTATATTGATATTCTCATGCTTGATAACTGGGAATTTGAGGAAGCAGAACAAGCAGTTTCATATTTGAGAAAGGAGTTGGGAAGAGATATAATGATTGAAATTTCTGGTAGAATGGATAAGGAAAAAATAGAAATTTACAGAAATCTTGATATAGATTTCATTTCAACAAGCAGATTGATAACAGAGGCAAAGTGGGTAGATATAGGAATGGAGGTTGAATGAACGTTCATCCACTCAACGTGCTTGATGCTGCTATTCTCTTGATAATGGGTTGGAACGTATTGAGGGGTTTTAATAAAGGTTTTGTTGAGGAAATACTATCAATTATAGGGATAATAGCAAGCATTATCTTAGCTTTAAGGCTTTCCCACCCTTTAGCCTCTTTAATGTCAGCAATGGGCTCTGTAGAGGT
>CAZJFY010000157.1:0-2841 GCA_964545225.1 uncultured bacterium
AGGCTCTACAATTTGTTGAGGGGGTAGATTGAAGGTAAAAATTCCAAAAAGCCACAGTCAGGAAGCTATTCTTGAAATACTGATGAAGTTTCGTGCTCCTTTGATTATTGCGTTTATTACAGTTATGGTAAGCACGGTTGGTTACATGATCATTTCAAAAGTAAGCCTCCTTGAAGCTCTTTACATGACAGTGCTTACGGTTACAACAATAGGCTATGGTGAAATATGGAATATGGGTGGAAAGGAGAGGGTTTTCAATCTTGTTGTCATGACGCTTGGTGTTGGCAGCGTTATGGGGTATTCCCTTGCAGTTCTTATAAACATAGTAACTTCAGGAGAACTAAAAAAAATTGTGAGGTTCAGGAAGATGTTAAATGATATTGAAAATTTAAAGATGCATTACCTTGTTTTCGGTTCAAATCCCTATGTAGTTGATTTTATAAGAAAACTGCATAGTAAGAAAATTCCTTACGTTTTAATTCCTTCAGGTGAAAAAGCTGAGAAAATCGCTGCTCACATTTTAGACCTTGATCCAATGAATGATGATACCCTTTACCTTGCAAACGTAAAAGGTGCAGCTGGTGCTATTGTTGCAACCTTGGATGACTTTAAAAACCTTGGCATAACATTTGCAATCAGTCAGGTTGTTAAGAAGGAGAACTTAACTCCCTTTTTCCTTATCTGTGTAGCAAATGATAAAAAGTTTAAGGAGAAGATGCTTACTGCAGGTGCCACCCACGTTGAAGTTATACCATCTGTTGTTTCTGGTAGGTTATGTGAGATTGCAAGTAAGCCCTCCATTTTCAGCAGATCCCTGTTAAGGGATATAATCTTTGGAGAGGAAACAGAGATTGATATTGATGAATTTCTCGTTCTGGAAAAATCTCCGATAGCGGGGAAAACTATAGGAGAGATTGACTTCAGGAAGAAGTTAAATCTTATGATTCTTGCTATAAGGAGATCTGATGGGACAACTGTTAACATGCCTTCATCCAGTGAGAGGTTGAAAGTTGGAGATGTCATTCTTGTTGCTGGAGGAGAAGAAGATCTGAGAAAAGCTGAGGGGCTATTGTTTTCTGCAAGAGTTATGCCACGGCGGTATTCATTGAAAAAAAGTTTCAAGGAGAGAAAAGATGGATTGGAGTAAAGTCGCAACAAGCTTTTTCATAATGATGTCACTTACAACTGTAACCGGTTTTGTTTATGATGGAGATCCTTATGAACTTATAGCTGCTGTGACGTTTAACCTTATAGCAACTCTTATGAAGATTGGAAGTAAAAGGACTCTTGGTGCTGAATTGCTTGCTACAAGTCTTGCAGCTGATCTTCACCTTATTCCTGCTTTAATTGCTTTTGAACTTGGTGCAAGAATGTCTTTAGTTGAAGCTCTTGCATGGGGGGCGCTTGTTGCAAATGTGTTTTCTGTTATACTAATCATTGTGGAAACTGTTCTTTACGCTAAAGAGGAGCAGTGGTGGTAAAATTTGAAGGCTAAGTTCCGATAATGGTTTTAGCTTTTAATTGTGGAGGATATTATGAGGATTGATAAGATATACTCCGACATGATAGATTACTTAAGGGAGAAGGTAAATAAGCAGGAAAACCTAATTCTGAGAAACTCTCCTCAAAAAGTGGGGAGTCTTCTGATGTCAAGATTGAGAACAGGATTGAAGTCGAGCTTGAAGCGGTTTCAAAGGAAAAGGTGGAGTCCATAAAAGCCGCAATAAGTAAAGGTGAATATGTTGTTGATGTTCATAAGATATCTGAAGCTATGTTAAGGGAATTTCTTGGTGAGTAACTTTGTAAATAAATGCAAGAATTTCAGCTACAACTTGATACAATTCATAAGGTATCTCTTCTCCAATATTGATATTTATAAGGGTTTCAACAAGTTCTTTGTTTTCAATAATTTCAATTTTATTTTCCTTTGCAATTTCAATTATCTTCTCTGCAATAAATCCCTTTCCTTTAGCAATAACTTTTGGAGCGCTATCTTTTCTTATAGTATACTTGATAGCAACGGCTTTCTTTTCCAAACCTCCTCCGAGGGTTAAATGAACATTAAGAAACAGCTTTTAAAGGACATTATCTTAATGTCAATTATATCAGGAATAGTTACCCCTTTCATTATAAGGGTTGTTAATCCGGAATTAAGACTGTCAATGAACGAGTTTGCAGTTTCTCTGGTTTCAAACTTTGCTCTTGGAATGTTTATCTACTACGTTCTGGTTAGAGGAAATTTAAGGGAATACTTTGATACATTAACAAACGCTTTAAGGAATATTAGAAAGGTTATTGAAAAGGGAAGAAAGGAATCGCTTGAAAAGATCAGGTCATTTGAGATTAACGTAGAAGGAGGAGATTTAGTTTACGGTTTAACAAGGGAGTTTAACTACTTTGTCAGGAAATTATATGAAAACGAACTTCTTGATAACTATCAAAGACAGCTTGCTCAAATTTTCGCGAATCTTTATACCGTTGAGCAACTGTCCGAGCAGGTATTTACTTTTTTATTTTCAAAATTTGGTATTTCTGCACTTGCGGTCTATACAAAAGAGTTTGGCAAAATAGAGAACGTTGCATGTTTGAACTTTAAGGAGTGTGAGGTTTCTGATGTCATTAAAAGTGGTATGAAGCTTAAGGAACTAAAGCTCATAGAAGTCAGGGCAAAAATAGAAATTCTTACCGAAGTTGAAGTTAGCGAGATTTTAGTTGTTCCGATATCTGTAAAATCTTGGGAAGGTCTTCTGGTTCTTGCAAAGCCAGATAAGTTTAGAGGTTTTGAGCTGAAATTCCTGAGAAGGATGAAGGATATGATGGCTCAGGCGTTTAGAAACGCAC